>CANPXS010000026.1 GCA_947586625.1 uncultured Clostridia bacterium
AGTCGCAGTCGATCTTCTTCGCCTCGGCGAGAAGAGCGGCGGAGACTTCGTCCGTCTTAGCGCTGTCGTCCTTGGACTCGAGCCATGCCTCGGCTGCTGCTTTGAGCGTCTCGGGGCAATTTTCGAGAGCGACGAGCTCCGTCACCTTGCCGGCGAGGACTTCGCGGCGGTACTTCTGAGCGAGGTACATGCCGTAGCCGTGCTCGGCGTTGTCCTCGAACAGGGAGTTAGCCCATGCGGGTCCGCGTCCCGTTTCCTTGTTGACCGTGTACGGCGTAGCCGGAGCCGAACCGCCCCAGATGGAGGAGCAGCCCGTTGCGTTCGAGATATACATTCTCTCGCCGAACAGCTGTGTGATGAGGCGAGCGTACGACGTCTCGGCGCAGCCTGCGCAGGAACCGGAGAACTCAAGGAGCGGCTGCTTGAACTGGCTGCCCTTGACGGTGTTGTTTATAAGCTCTTTCTTTTCGGAAACCTTCGCGACGCAGTAGTCGAATACGGGCTGCTGGTCGAGCTGGCTCTCTCTCGTCACCATCTCGAGCGCGCCGACCTTGCAGACCTTCACGCAGAGTGCGCAGCCCATGCAGTCGAGCGGGCTGACGGCGACGGTGAACTTGTAGTTCGTCTTAACGACGGGCTTTGCCGTGTACTTCGTGTCTGCGGGAGCGGCTGCGGCTTCTTCCTCGGTCATAGCGAACGGACGTATCGTAGCGTGCGGGCAGACGAACGAGCACATGTTGCACTGTATGCACTTTTCAGCGTTCCAAACGGGAACGTTGACGGCGACGCCGCGCTTCTCGGATGCGGCTGCGCCCTGCGGAAACGTGCCGTCCACGTACTTTTCGAACGCGGATACGGGCAGCGAATCGCCGCGCATAGCGTCGACGGGCTCGACTATCTCGTTTACGAACTCGTCAAGCTCGGGACGGTCGGACTCGAACGCGGGAGCCTTAGCGTCCGGCGTCGGGTTCTTCCACGATTCGGGAACGTCGACCTTGACGTAGGCGTCTCCGCCGGCGTCGATGGCGTTGTAGTTGAGGTCGACCATCGCCTGACCCTTCTTGATGTAGGACTTGTACGCCATCTTCTTCATGTATTCGATAGCGTCAGCCTTCGGCAGAATGTTGGCGAGCGAGAAGAATGCGGACTGGAGCACCGTGTTCTTGACCTTCGCATTGCCGATGCGGTTCGTAGCGATGCCGGTACCGTCGATGATGAAGAAGTTGATGTTGTTCTCCGCTATGTACTTCTTCACCTTGGCGGGGATGTGAGTCTCGAGCTCGTCGACGGTCCACGGGCAGTCGAGAAGGAACGTGCCGTTCGGCTTGATGTCCTCGACCATGTCGTACTTCGTCAGATATGCGCAGTTGTGGCATGCGACGAAGTTAGCCTTGGTGATGTAGTAGGGAGCCTTGATGGGCTGATCGCCGAAGCGCAGATGCGAGATCGTGATGCCGCCCGTCTTCTTCGAGTCGTACTGGAAGTAAGCCTGGATATACTTTTCGGTGTGGTCGCCGATGATCTTTATCGAGTTCTTGTTCGCGCCGACAGTACCGTCGCCGCCGAGACCCCAAAACTTGCACGAGATAGTGCCTTCGGGAGCCGTGTCGGGAGCAGGCTTTTCCTCGAGCGACGTGTGCGTCACGTCGTCGACGATGCCGAGCGAGAACGAATTCTTCGGCGTGTCGGATGCGAGGTTCTCGTATACTGCGAATACGGATGACGGAGGCGTATCCTTGGAGCCGAGACCGTATCTGCCGCCGACTACGGTCGCCTTGACGCCTGCCTGTGCGAGAGCAGTCACAACGTCGAGGTAGAGGGGCTCGCCGAGAGCGCCCGGTTCCTTCGTTCTGTCGAGGACCGCGATCTTGGTCGCCGTCTTCGGGATAGCTTCGATGAGCTTATCTGCGCGGAACGGACGGTACAGACGCACCTTAACGATGCCGACCTTCTCGCCGTGCGCGTTCATGTAGTCGATGACCTCGTCGGTCACGTCGCAGATGGAGCCCATGGCGATGATGACGCGGTCAGCGTCGGGAGCGCCGTAGTAGTTGAACAGCTTATAATCGGTGCCGATGCGCTCGTTGATCTTGTTCATGTACTCCTCAACGATTTCGGGCAGCGCGTTATAGTACTTGTTAGCGGCTTCCTTGTGCTGGAAGAAGATGTCGCCGTTCTCGGCGGAGCCGCGGAGCGTCGGGTGCTCGGGGTTGAGCGCGTGAGCGCGGAACTCGGCAAGAGCGTCATAGTCGATGAGGTCCGCGAGTTCTTCGTTTTCCCATGCCTCTATCTTCTGTATCTCGTGGCTCGTTCTGAAGCCGTCGAAGAAGTGAAGGAACGGAACTCTGCCCTTGATGGCGGAGAGGTGAGCGACCGCGCCGAGATCCATGATCTCCTGCGGGTTGGACGACGCGAGCATAGCAAATCCTGTCTGACGGCAGGAATATACGTCGCTGTGGTCGCCGAAGATGTTGAGCGCGTGAGCCGCGACTGTGCGCGCGGACACGTGGAACACGCAGGGGAGAAGCTCGCCCGCGATCTTATACATGTTCGGGATCATGAGAAGCAAGCCCTGCGACGCCGTGTACGTCGTGGTGAGCGCGCCTGCCGCGAGGGAGCCGTGAACGGTACCCGCAGCGCCGCCCTCGGACTGCATCTCGGAGACCTTGACGGTGTTGCCGAAGATGTTCTTTCTGCCTGCCGCAGACCACTGATCGACATAGTCCGCCATCGGGCTCGAGGGAGTGATGGGGTAAATGCCAGCGACTTCCGTAAACGCGTAGCTTACGTGAGCGGCCGCCTGGTTACCGTCCATCGACTGTTTGTTTCTTTTGATAGCCATGTGGTTTTATATCCTCCTACAAAAGTATATAAGTATATCATAACTGACCACCATATATAATATCACGACTCGCGGGATTTTGCAATCGTGAATTTGTACCGAGGGGCGTATTTTTTGAAAAAACTTCGGGAAAAACGGTGAAAACACTGCAAGTATTGTAATTCTTCGGAATTTGTGATATATTTGTATGTGATATATCGTAATAAAAGTTTTTGAAGATGGGGGTCCGGGGGAAGTGACTTTTTTCAAAAAGTCACTTCCCCCGAAAAAGCCGACACATGAAACCAAGAACCGTGTACGTATGCTCGAAGTGCGACTATCAGTATCCGAAGATGCTGGGGCGGTGTCCTCAGTGCGGGGCGTTCGGGTCGTTCGTCGAGGAAAAATATGAGGAGCCGGTGGCAGAGGTGTCCGCGGGCGGCAAGGAATCGGGCAGGACGGTACGCAGAGGCGCCGTCAGAAGCGAGTCGGCGTCGCTTATAGGTGACGAGGGCGTCGAGGACAGCGTCCGCACGGGAACGGGCAGCGGCGAGCTCGACAGAGTGCTCGGCGGCGGACTCGTGCTCGGCTCGGTGGTGCTTCTGTCCGGCGAACCCGGCATCGGCAAATCGACGCTGCTTTTGCAGATTTGCGGCACACTGTCAAAGGGACGGCGCGTTTTGTACGTGTCGGGCGAGGAATCGTCGGGTCAGCTCCGTCTGCGGGCGAAGCGACTCGGCGTGTCGTCGGACGAACTCTACATCTATACCGAAACGGACGTCGACCGCATCCTATCCGAGTGCGAGAGACTTAAGCCCGACGTCGTCGTCGCCGACTCTATACAAACGCTGTACTGCCCGTCGACGCCGTCGTCGCAGGGCAGCGTATCGCAGGTGAGAGACAGCGCGCAGGCGCTCGGCGCGCTCGCCAAAAATTACGGCGTATCGGTCATAATCGTCGGTCACGTCAATAAAGAGGGCGGCATCGCGGGACCGAAGGTGCTCGAGCATATGGTCGACGCGGTACTATACTTCGAGGGCGAGCGCCATCAGAATTTCCGCGTCATACGCGCCGTCAAAAACCGCTACGGCGCGACGAACGAGATAGGCGTGTTCGAGATGACGGATAAGGGACTGTGCGAGGTCGAGAACCCGTCCGCGATGCTGCTCGCGGGGCGTCCGAAGGGCGTGTCGGGCAGCGCCACCGTGTGCTGCATGGAGGGGACGCGCCCCATCATAGCCGAGATACAGGCGCTGACGGTTAAGACGTCGTTCCCGTCGCCGAAGCGCGCCGCCGACGGCTTCGACTATTCGCGTCTGTACCTGCTTATCGCGGTCTTGGAAAAAAGACTCGGTCTGCACTTCTCGGACTTTGACGTTTACCTTAACGTCGTCGGCGGTCTGCGCCTCGACGAGCCAGCGTGCGACCTCGCAGTCGCGGCGGCGCTCATATCGGCGCTGCGCGACGTGCCGGTGCCGTTCGACCTCGCAGTCGTCGGCGAGCTCGGACTCGCGGGCGAGGTCAGAGGCGTGACGAGTCTGCCGCTGCGTGTGCGCGAGGCGGCGCGACTCGGATTCTCGCGCATAGTGATACCGAAGCGCGGCACCGACGTGGCGTCGCTGCCGGACAGTATCGAGGTCATACCGGTGCGCAGCGTGTACGAGCTTTTGCCGCTTTTCGGCGGGTAATGGAGAAGATGGAGAGGGGGACTGTGTCCCCCCTTTTTGGACCCCTTTTTTGCAGCGTTTTTGCAAAAAGTAGACGAAAAACTGTCCGCGCAACAGCGCCTTCCGCAGCTTCCCGTCATACCTGCGCACTGCCACCCGTTGCTTTTCCTTAACTGCCTATATTATACCACAAAAATTGCAATTTGTCAAGTACTTTTCACAAATTTATGTATTTTTACTTTTCGCGTCACCGACATACCGTACCCTTCACTGGTATCTCCCACACTTTTCGCGAAGCGAAAAGTGTGGGAAAAACGATGCGTCATTTGTAGTAAAAGTTTCTGAAAAAGGGGATTAATGAGAAGAAACTTTTTTTAATCGGGGACCCCTTTTTGTAAAAGGTGTCCCCTACCTTCGCCAAAAGCGGACCGATTAGTGCTTATCTTAAGCTTTCTCCGAGGATATTGTTTTCGATTGCTTTGCAAAAATAAGACTTGTAATAAAAGTTTTTGAAAGAAGAGCGCGAGAGGGAAACTTTTTGTAAAAAGTTTCCCTCTCGCAAAAATTTAATTTAATCAACATTAATACGCGATGCCCTGCCAGACCATAGCGTCGGCGACCTTGAGGAAGCCGGCGATATTGGCGCCTGCGACGAGGTTGCCCGCCATGCCGTATTCGGCGGCGGCCGCCTTCGCGGACGCGTATATGTTCTTCATGATGCCGTGGAGCTTTTCGTCAACCTCGGGAGCAGTCCAAGACATGCGGATCGAGTTCTGCACCATTTCAAGTCCGCTCGTCGCGACGCCGCCCGCGTTCGACGCCTTGGCGGGCGCGTACGCGATGTTGTTCGCGAGGAAGCATTCGACAGCCTCGGGCGTCGAGGGCATGTTGGCGCCTTCGGCGACGGCACGGCAGCCGTTCTTTACGAGCATCGCGGCCTCGTCGCCGTTCAGCTCGTTCTGCGTCGCGCACGGGAGCGCGATGTCGCACGGTATCGACCAGATCCCGCGGCAGCCCTCAGTGTAAACGCTGCCCGGAACGCGCGCCGCGTATTCCTTGATGCGGAGTCTCTCGACTTCCTTTATCTGCTTGACGACGTCGAGCTTTATGCCGTCCTTGTCGTATATGTAGCCGTTCGAGTCGCTCATAGCCACGACCTTGCCGCCCATTTCCTGCGCCTTTTCGCAAGCGTAGATGGCGACGTTGCCGGAGCCGGATATAACGATCGTCTTGCCGTCGACGGACATTCCGCGGTCGCGGAGCATCTCGTCGGTGAAGTAGAGAAGACCGTAACCGGTCGCCTGCGTTCTTATGAGCGAGCCGCCCGACGGGATCGCCTTGCCCGTGAGCACGCCCTCAAAGCGGTTTGTGAGGCGCTTATACTGACCGAACATGTAGCCGATCTCGCGTCCGCCGACGCCGATGTCGCCCGCGGGCACGTCGGTGTCGGGACCGATGTGACGGTAAAGCTCCGTCATGAAGCTCTGGCAGAAGCGCATGATCTCGCCCTCGCTCTTGCCCTTCGGGTCGAAGTCGGAGCCGCCCTTGCCGCCGCCCATCGGCAGCGTCGTCAGCGAATTCTTGAACACCTGCTCAAAGCCGAGGAATTTGATGACCGATGCACATACGCTCGGATGCAGACGCAGACCTCCCTTGTATGGACCGATCGCGGAGTTGAACTGTACGCGGTAGCCGCGGTTGACGCGGACATTGCCCTCGTCGTCGACCCAGCTCACGCGGAACTGGACGAAGCGCTCGGGTTCGACGATGCGGGTGAATACGCCCGCCTTGATGTAGTCGGGACGCGCGTCCGCGACGGGAGAGAGAGACTCGAATACTTCTGCGACGGCCTGAAGGAATTCGGGCTCGCCGGCACTGCGCTTTGCGAGCGCCTCATACGTTTCTGCAAGATGCTGATTCTTGATTTGCATAATTAAACCTTTCGTTTATGCGTTTATTGCGACTATTATACTGTATTGCGGCTGTATTTGCAAGAGGGAAAAGGAAAACTTTAATAAAAGTTTTCCTCACCCGCACAGTATAAGAGCGCAGTAACCGTCTACGACGCCGACTCCGGCACGCGTGTAGACGGGGCAGACGATGTTGGCGCGGTGCGTGGGCGACGCCATCCACGCCTCCGCCATCGCATGCGCGCATGAAAACCCGCGTGCGAGGTTTTCACCCGCGGCACGGTAACGCACGTTCATGCGGCGCAAAATCGCAAAAACGTCGCCGCCGTCCGGCGTCGTATGCGACAGCGAACGCATAGACGCAAGCTGCGAGGCGCGCAGACGCGCCGCCGACAGCAGCGTTTCGTCGAATTCGAGCGCACCGAGTCCGAACTTTGCCCGCTCCGCATTCACGGCGGCGAAAACCGCTGCCTCGGAATCGTTCGGCGGCGATATGTACGCGGCGGCGATGTCTTTACTGCCGCCGCAAAACAAGATCTCCGCGAGCACGAAAACAACCGCTGCGCGGCGGATAAAACGCATATTGATACGACCGCCCCCTTTCTAAAGATGATTTTATCATCGCGAAAGGCGGACGGTCAACGCATAATAAATGGAAAAACGGCGGCCGCAGCCGCCGTTTTATGTCATTCTTCCTCGGGAACGATGTGGCACGCTTCCTCTTCCTGTTCGGGAACTTCAAAGTCTATCTCGCGCCCTATCTTGCGGTAATAGTCGGCGAGCGCCGCCCTGACCGCTTCCTCGGCGAGGACAGAGCAGTGTATCTTTATCGCCGGAAGTCCGTCGAGCGCTTCCACGACTGCCTTGTTCGTCAGCTCAAGCGCCTCCGACACCGACTTGCCCTTTATGAGCTCCGTCGCCATCGACGACGTCGCGATAGCGGCGCCGCAGCCGAACGTCTTGAACTTCACGTCCACGATGATGTCGTTCTCGATTTTGAGATACATCTTCATGATGTCGCCGCACGTCGGATTGCCGACGGTGCCGACGCCGGACGCGTCCTCTATCTCGCCCACGTTGCGCGGATGCGCGAAGTGGTCCATGACCTTTTCACTGTACTGCATAAAAATCTCCTTTTCTCGTCAGATATTGTCGTCGCCGGGGTAAATGGGGCTCATATCGCGCAGGCGCTTCACGATGCCGGGCAGCTTTTCGATTATATAGTCGACGTCCTCGTCCGTGTTCAGATGCGAGAGCGACACTCTCATCGAGCCGTGCGCTTTCTCCGCGGGCAATCCTATCGCCAAAAGCACGTGAGACGGCTCAAGCGAATTCGACGAGCACGCGGAACCGGTCGAGATGCATATGCCCGCCATGTCGAGCAGCAGCAAAAGACTCTCGCCCTCTATAAACTCAAAGCTGATGTTGAGATTGCCGGGCAGACGCTCTACGGGGTCGCCGTTGTATATCGTGTGCGGAATGTTAGCAAGGATATAGTCGGCGAGCCTGTCGCGCATTTTGCGCACGCGCTCCATGTCGGGGAGCCTGTCGACGGCATTTGACAGCGCCGTCGCAAGTCCCACGATGCCGGCGACGTTTTCGGTGCCGCTTCTCATCATGCGCTCCTGACCGCCGCCGTCCAGGTACTTGTATATCTTGATCCCCTTTTTCATGTAGAGCGCGCCGACGCCCTTCGGCGCATTCAGCTTATGTCCCGACATCGACAGCATGTCGACGCCGAGCGCCTTCACGTCGACGGGTATCGCGCCGACTGCCTGCACGGCATCCGTGAACATGAGCGCGCCGTGCGCGTGCGCTATCTTTGCTATCTCCGCCACCGGCTGTATCGTGCCGATCTCGTTGTTGGCGAGCATGACGGCGACTATCGCGACGTCGTCCGTTATCGCCTTCGCCATCTCGTCCATGTCGACGACGCCGTTATTTTTCACCTTTACGTATGTGACCGTAAAGCCCTCGCGTTCGAGCGCCTCGCACGAACGGAGCACGGCGGGATGCTCGATCGCCGTCGTAATAACGCGGCTGCGTCCTTTCTTGTCGCGCATATAGCGCGCGCCGCCCTTGACGGCCCAGTTGTCGGCCTCAGTTCCGCATGAGGTGAAATAGACCTCGCCCGGCGCGCATCCGAGCTTTTCGGCGACAGTCTCGCGCGCTCTGTCAAGACCACACCTCGCCTCTCGCCCTTTCGAGTACATGCTCGACGGGTTGCCCCAGAACTCGGTCAGGTACGGCGTCATCGCCTCCACGACTTCCCTTGACACCGGCGTCGTCGCCGCGTTGTCTGCGTAAACGAATCTGTTTTCCAAAAATGTCCTCCGTATATCCTCCGCAAAAAAATTCGTGTGAAATTTTTGTCAGCGGTTGAGTTTTAGTATATTCTGTGGTATCATTATTATACCATGTATGTATTATATATCAAGTACGCAGTTTTTTTTGACAAGGTATTATTTTTATGACCAACGACGAGATAATGAACATTGAAGAAACAGAATTCGGCTGCGGCGGCGAATGCGGAGAATGCGAGTCGTGCGGCAGGTCCTCCTGCCACTGCTCGGAGCTGTCGCCGTGCCCGCTCTCGGCAGTGCTCGACGTTATCGGCGGCAAATGGAAAATACCGATACTGTGTGCGCTGTCCGGGTCGGAGGCGACGCGGTACAACGAACTCAAACGGCGCGTGCCGTTTATCACGAACACGATGCTGGCAAACTCGCTGCGCGAGCTCGAAGGCGACGGACTCGTCCTGCGCCGTCAGTACGCGGAAATGCCCGTGCGCGTCGAGTATTCGCTGACGGAAACGGGACTCAGCCTTCTCCCCATTTTGCATGAAATGCAGCTTTGGGGATTGACGCATCTGCCGAACGCGGGCGGGGGAGCTGCAAATGAAGCGTGACGGAAGCATCGTCCGCATCGGCATCGACCTCGGCGGCAGCAACATCGCGGCGGGACTGCTCGCAGACGGCGGACTCGCATACAAATGCAAGGTCAAAACGGACACATCGTCCGAATCCGCCGTTTTGCACGGGCTCGCGGACGTCGTTTTCGACGTCATGAAAGCGTGCGGTCTTGACGCAGGCGGCATCGACTCGATAGGCGTCGCGTGTCCCGGCGCCGTCGACAGCGAACGCGGCGTCGTCGAATACAGCGCAAATCTGCCGCTCTGCGGCGCCGACATAAGGACAGCTCTGTCGTCCGCAGTCGGCGTTGACGCGGACAAGGTCCGCATCGCCAACGACGCCGACGCCGCCGCGCTCGGCGAATATCACGTGGGCGTCGGCAAAGGCACGGAAAATTTCATGCTCGTCACGCTCGGCACCGGCGTCGGCGCCGGCTGCATATGCGGCGGCAGGATGCTGTCGGGACGCGGTCACTCGGCGGGCGAGCTCGGTCACACCGTTATCGTTTACGGCGGCGAGGAGTGCGCGTGCGGACGGCGCGGCTGCGCTGAACAATACTGCTCCGCGTCCGCACTGAAAAGGCAGACCAAAGCGAAAATTGAGACGTGCGAACGCGACGGCATATTTACGTCGATGAAAAAGCTCGTCGCCGACAACTGCGGCAGGATATCGGCGCGTACCGCCTTTATCGCCGCCGCAGACGGCGATACTGCCGCGCGCGAGGTCGTGGACGCGTACATATCGTATCTTTCGTGCATGCTGACGAACTTCATAAACATATTCGCGCCGGAGGTGCTCGCGATAGGAGGCGGCGTGTCCGGCGAGGGCGAGCGGCTGCTCGCACCGCTGCGCGAGCGCGTATACGGCGAGATGTACGACCGCAAGCGTCCGCGCGAGATGTACACGCGCATCGAGTGCGCCGCGCTCGGCAACGACGCCGGCATTGTCGGCGCCGCGATGATATAAAAATATCGCGCAATTAAAACATAATGGTATACAAATATAATGAAAAAGTGTCAGTAAAAGCGCTCGCCGATCTGCGCGAGTCCGTTGGCTGGCACAGAATGGAAAGAGAATACGGGAACCCTTCGATATCGTCGTACTATCATATCGCTGTTTATGAAGATGACAAACTGATCGGATATATCGACAGCATATCAAACGGCGTGACGGACGCTTATATTCAGGACTTGACGGTCCGTCCAGATCATCAGGGAAAAGGTATCGGCACGGAGCTGATGAATAAAATGATCCGATATCTGAAAGAAAAGCATATATGTATGATCTCGGTCATTTATGAAGAAGGCTTGGAGCCGTTTTATGACAAATTCGGGTTTTATCATATGATGTGCGGACAAATGGAAACGTATTAAGGAATGGCGCACGGCATGTCGTTCAACGTCCGTTCTTCCGCACATAGAAAAAAACACAACAGAAAAAGGACGGCGCACGCCGTCCTTTTGTCATACCTCGAGCGGACGATATTCGTCAAGCCCGAGTTTGTGGTACTCTTCCCTGTATATGTCGAGATAGTAGTCGGGATCGCTTTCCCATCTTGCGTCGCCTATCCACGCGTGAGTGATGATGTAGTACGCGCGGTCGATGAAACGTCCGCATTCGTCGTCACGTCCGAGCTTATGGTGGCACGCGGCAATTCTGAGATAAAAGGTCCAGTGATTAGACTGTGTGCCTAAGATCGGGTACGCGTAGTAGGTGACCTCCTTCGTCTTCATGAACAGCTCGATCACGTCGTTGGCTTCGGTATAGGAGCGTATCGCGCTCTCGTAGTCGCCGATCTCGTAATAGCCCTCTCCCTCACGCGCACACGCTACAAACAGTTCCTGTTCCTCCATCACCTTCCATTCTTTTGCCTCCGCGAGGCGGTCCTCGCCGCGAAGATAGTTTGACGTGACGCGCATTCTGTCGCTGAGCATGTAGGGGTACATGTACGGCAGCGAGTTTATCAGCTCCTTCGCGTCATCGTAGCGGTCCTGACGGAGATATATCTCCGCGAGCGTTTCCTTTGCGCGGCAGAGGGAAAACACGTCCGACGCCTCGGCGATGAGCTGTCCCGCCAGCTTCGCCGCTTTCGTGAGATATTTTTCCTTTTTGTTCTCCTTCGGGTCCGCGATATAGAGGTCGAGCAGATCGGCCTTAAGGCTGTCGGACGTCGGGTATTTCTCTATCGCAGATAGGAACATCTGCTCGCACTTGTCCGGGTCGTTCCAGAAATATCTGCCCGCCTCGATGCGCAGTTTTTCTATATTTTCCTCGCGCTTTTCGATGTCGAAGCCGAAGATGGTGTCGATGCTGACGCCGAAAAGATTCGCCATCATCGGTATGAGGTTTATGTCTGGGAAGCCTGTGTCGAGTTCCCATTTTGATACCGCCTGCGGCGATACCGCAAGCTTTTCGCCGAGCTGCTCCTGCGTCATTCCCGCCGCGAGTCTCAGCTCGCGTATCTGATTTCCGAGTTTCATAGTTTTTTCTCCTTAGATGTGATTTTATTCTCTTGCAGCTGCAATTATATTTTATCACACCTTGCGGGAATATCAAGCATCGCGTTTTTGAGTTTTTGCAACTTAAAGTTGAGACGTAACCGTAAAGTTGTAAAAAGGACGGCGAGCAGATGATGCGCCGTCCCTTTTTCAACTGTTTTACGCCTGTCGACTGTCATAAATGTGTTTATCCTCACTTTGCATCGTTTTCAAAGACATTGCCGTCTTTTACGGTGAGGACACGGTTAAATGTACCTAAGAATTCCGGGGAGTATTCATGGATCGCCGCGATCAAAATGCCGCATTTCATATCCGCTATCTTCTTTTCGACAAAGCGCCTCGTTTCAACATCCAAACCAGTTGTAGGCTCGTCCAGGATCAAAACGTCTGCGTCTCTCACAAGCGCGCGTCCCAAGTTCAGCCGCCGTTCTTCACCGCCCGACATTCCCGTTTCCTCCGTGCCTATCCGCGTATCGAGCATATCTTTTTGATTTCCGTACCACTGACCGAGTCCGACATCTGATAAAACCTTCGTGAGCTTTTCCCTGTCATCATATCTGTCGTCAAACATCGTCAGGTTGTCTTTGATCGTCGCATCAAAAACGAAGGAGTTCTGCTCCAAAAGCGAGACGTTCTTTCTGAAATCCCGGTAAGCATACGACCGAACCGGCAGTCCGTTTAACAAATATGCGCCGTCCCCGTTCGTCAGTGCGGCGATATACCTTATCAACGTGGATTTTCCCGAGCCGCTTTCGCCGAGTACCGCGATACGGTCGCCATGCCGAAATGTCAGTGCCACATCGCGCAGTACGGTTTTTTCCTTTGTTCGGACGAAAACATCCCGCAGCGTCATTTCTTTCACTCCGTCAAGTCCGTTTTCGCCCCAAGAGCTCTCCTCTGTCGCGGTGTTATCCAAGAACGATGTGATCTTATCGCACACCGCAGATGCCGCGACTACGGATGCATACCGTTCGCTTATGATTTGTATCGGACCCGCGACAAGCGTCATAAGCTGCGAGAATATAACGAGCTCCGGCAGCGTTATATACTTTTTTGCGACAAAGAAAATGCCCACGACCCACGTGCATAAAAACACCAGATTCCCGGCTCCGAACGCGCCCGCGTAAAGGAACGCCCTCATCTTGGCGGACCGGTTTTTCTTTTTGAAAAGACGTTCGTTCTCGCTGTCGTATTTTCGGTTTATGCCTGAAAAGCTGTCGAATACCCTCAAAAAAGAATATCCGTCGAGTATCTGCGTGACGGCATGCAAATATGTCTTTTTTGCTTCCTGCTCCTCCGTTTTCGCTTTTTGCAGCGGTTTTTCCGACAGCTTCGGGAACATGACGGGGATCACGCTGATGAAAAGCATTATGACGGTCATTATCGGCTGTATTCTTACGGCGGAAAAGATCGCGGTGCCGAAACAGCATATTTGAAAATAAACGGCGCCGAGCGAGCCGAAATAATCCTCTTCTACCGTGGGAATATCGTTATCTATAAGCGACAAACAGTAGCTGTCATCATTTTGCCTTTTTTCTTCAACAGACAGCGATTCTATGCGTCTTATAACGTCCGCGCGCAGCGACTTGCCGATCTTATGTATCGCAAAATCCCTCGTATAGTCCATTAGAAAATTCAAAAATGTATCGAGAATGATATAGAGCAGCGTGACGACCGCCAGTGTCGGCAATTTTATTCGGACGCTTCCCATAGCGGCATCCGTAAACGCCCCCAGCAAATACGCCAAAAGAACCGATGAAACGGCGGCGAGTAAATTAGATAACCCGAAGCAGAATACGGCGCTGCCGTTTTTCCTTACATATCGCCACATAAAAATTTTTCCCCCCGTCTTTGAATTTATTGATAAAGGACACCGCGGCAAATCGTTCGGTGCAGATATATTTTATCAAACCGCGCGGGAATATCAATCATCGCATTTTTGAGTTTTTGCAACGTAAAGTTGAGACGTAAACGCGCGGCTGCGGCGGCATGGGGAGTTGATTTATTCACGTTCGGGTGGTACAATGTTAAACGTCGAGCATGCGGACGCTTGACAAATCAGGGATTTCAGATAAGGAGTAAAACAAACGTGAAAATAGAAATATACCCGTTAGATAAAATAGTGATCGACGGCGTCCCCGTCTATTTGGGAATGAAACAGTCTGACGTCGAGGCAGCGATCGGCAAGGGGCAGCTTGCTGGAAAACGGTATTATTACTATAACAGCGATATGGCGATAGATTACGATGAGGACAAAAAGGTCGAATTCATTGAGTTTTTGGGCGGCGTCGACGGCTTTTTGCGTCCGGTCATATACGGCGTTTCCGCGTTTGATGCTCATGCGGACGAGTTGACCGAGCTGCTGCGGCAAAAAAGCAACGGAGAAGTAAACGATACGGAGAGGGGACATTCGCTTGAGTTTCCGAGTATCGGCGTAGGCGTATATCGGGAAATACTTCCGTCCGATGTGGCGGAAACGATAGAGGAAATGAAAGCCGACGGCATTTCCGTCGAAAATAGCGAAGACATAGCCAAGGATACTCGAAGGGCCGACCACTTGTCGACTATCGGGATAGGCGTTGCCGATTATTACCGATAAACTTTTCATCTTTCAGCGGAGTTTTCGGAACGCGGCAAAACCATTTTTTGCATAGAAAAGGACGGCGCAGCATATGCTGCGCCGTCCTTTTCTATACCGTTTTTACTGCATACTTTATTTCCGCTTGCGGCGTACGACATATGCGCACGCGAGCGCGCACGCTGCCGCGGCAAGCGATGCTGCCGGAGTCGACGCAGACCCGCACCCCTTCGAGGACGCCGCCTGCGGCGCTGTTTCAGCCTGCGGCGATGTGGTGACAGGCTCCGTCATTATAGGCTCGGTCACGACGGGTTTTTCCGTCACCGGCTCCGTTTCGACGGGCGGCACGTAGTCGATCTCGTGCGGCTCGAGGTAGTAGTCGCGGGAGCGCGTCTTCTGCGACGTGTTGAGCAAGAACCACGTCGGCGCGTCCTCGACGGGCGCCAGCATCAGCGGCGCGCCGTCCTTGGCGCGGCTGTCATGTGCGAGAGCGGTGCCGTACTTGACGTTTATTAGATGTCCCGCGTACGGATTCGCCGACGTCGGAACTGTTACGAAGCGCCACTTCTGCGCGTCCTCGGACGTCTTGAGGCGCTGTCCGACCGTTACCGTGTTCTCGTCCTTCGCCGTCAGCGCCGCGCCGCCGTCCATGGACGAAAGGCATATCGTGCCGTCATCGTTGCGCGTCACGCGCCACGGACCGTTTATCATCGACGCAGCGTCGCCGTCGGTGCCGTACGGCGTCCACAGGCACAGGTCGTTCTGCGGCTTAGACGAGTCGGCGGCGTATCTGTCGACCTGCCAGATCGAGCCGCGCGCGGACGTTTCAAGTCTGAATACGTCCGTTCTGAGGCTGTCCTCTCTGCATGCCGCGCGGTTATATACGGGCGGGTCGATCTTTCCGCCGTGATAGTTGTCAGGCGACGGCTCGTCCCACGGAGACGGCAGCGTCATGTCGGCGGGAAGTATCGTCTTGAAGAAGTCGTACGTCATCGGGTCGTACTCCTCCATCTCGGCGCGCGTGTTGATGGGGCAGCGCGTGCCGTCGTTCCAGCTCGACACGTCGTCCATGTTGTTGAACCATATCGCGCACATCGTTGCGAAGAACTCGTCCGAATTCGATATCGCGTACGTGTTCGGCCACAGTCCCGCCTCGAGCGCGTGCTCGTAGACTTTGAAATAGTTGTCCGCGTACGACTGATCGGGATTTTCCTCAAGTCCCACCGACTTTATCATGTGACCGAACTCGTGTATGAGCACGTTTTCGTTCGGGTACATGGTCAGCATGTACTGGTCGCCCGTGTTCTGTCTCATTCTGTGTATGTTTGTCTCCGATATGGACGAGACGCAGCCGTTCCACAGGTTGCCGCCGTAGCCCTCGAGGTCGTACATAGATGTGCGGAAACCGTAACGGTGCTCGGGGAGCACGTACACGTTCTCGCGCGGACTGTATACGGCGAGCGAGCTGCCGTATGATACGAGCGTTTCCGCGATGCCGGTGCCCTCGAGCCCAAGCTCGACGTCGATCTGATCGCCCGCCAAAACGAGCGAGTCATACTGCACGGTGTCGTCGCCCTTGACTATCATGCCCGTCTTCGACGTGTAGAACTGCGTGTAAAAGTCGACGCGCGGCACACCCGTATATGTCGCAGAACGCGCCGATTTGCCGTCCGCGTCCTTTATCTTGTCGCCCCTGACAGTCAGCGTCAGCCCTTCCTCGCCGATGTTGGCGAGTTTGGAAAGCTCGGACTCGGGGAACGATATGCTCGACATGTGCATATCGGGGTCGAGGCGGTTCATGCAGTGCGCGGACGAGGCGCGCACCGCCTTGTTCTGACTGTCGAAGAATATCGTATCCGTCCAGTCGTATGTACCGAGCGTGTTCGGCGACAGCGTTATCGTCTTGTCACCGCATTTGAGCGTGAAATTGGAGGGATTGACGGCCTCGTTCTCGTCCACGTAGCGGTCCCAGTATATCTCGAGGAACCGCCCCTCGTTGAGGACGCGCACCTTCGTTATCTGCGGTCCGTCGTAGCCAGCGTCGTTGACGGAGCCGTCCGCGCCGACCTCGATCGTGTCGCCTTCTTCCGCCGCCGCGGGAATGACGAACGACGACGTCACGATAACGGCGGTCAGCATAAACAGTAAGATCCTTTTCATAATATTTCTCCCAAAAAATAATTATAAAAATTGTTTATAAAAAGTCTTTTGAAAGGGGGCGCCGGGGGAAAAGCTTTTCGTGTAGAAAAGTTTTCCCCCGGCAAAAATCAGAACCTAATAGCTTTCTCTATATAATCGGCGACCTCGGACGCGGGGATGCGGACCTGCTGCATCGAGTCGCGTTCGCGAACGGTGACGCAGCCGTCGTTTTCGGTGTCGAAGTCGACGGTGACGCAGTAGGGGGTTCCGATCTCGTCCTCGCGGCGGTAGCGCTTGCCTATCGAACCCGTCTCGTCGAAATCGGTCATGAAGCGGCGCGACAGCTCTTCGTAAAGAGGCATAGACGCGTCGGTGAGCTTTTTCGAGAGCGGCAGCACCGCGCACTTGTACGGCGCGACGACGGGGGAGAGGTGGAGCACGACGCGAGTATCATTCTTTTCCGCGTCGATGACCTCCTCGTCGTATGCCTCGCACAGAAGCGCAAGGACGGTGCGGTCAAGACCGTACGTCGATTCGATTATGTACGGTATGAAGCGCTCGTTCGTCTCGGGGTCGAGGTACGACATGTTCGTGCCGCTGTACTCCTGATGGCGGGACAGGTCGAAGTTCGTGCGGTTGTGGGTGCCGTTTATCTCGCCCCAGCCGAACGGGAACAAAAACTCGATGTCGCACGCCGCCTTCGCATAGTGGGCGAGCTTTTCATGGTCGTGATAGCGCAGATGGTCGGGAGCGAGCCCGAGATCTTCGAAATATCTGCGTCCGTACTCCTTGAAGTAGTCGTAGAGCTCGCCGTCCTGACCTTCGTGGCAGAACGTCTGGAACTCCATCTGCTCAAACTCTATCGTGCGGAACGTGAAGTTGCCGGGCGTTATCTCGTTGCGGAACGCCTTGCCTATCTGACCTATCGAGAACGGCAGCTTCGCGCGCATCGTGCGCTGGACGTTGAGAAAGTTGACGTATTCGCCCTGCGCGTTCTCGGGGCGCAGATAAATGACCGATTTCGAGTCGTTCGTCACTCCTCTGTACGTCTGGAACATCAGATTGAACTCGCGTATATCGGTGAAGTTGTGCTTGCCGCACTTCGGGCACGGTATCGAGTGCTCCTTGATGTAGGCGAACATCTCTTCCTTCGTCATGCCGTCCGCGTGCGCGTTCGGGTCGTAGTCGTTGATGAGGTTGTCGGCTCTGTGGCGCGTCTTGCATTCCTTGCAGTCGAGAAGCGGGTCGGAGAAGCTCGCGACGTGACCGCTCGCCTCCCAGACGCGCGGATGCATGAGTATGTCCGCGTCGACCTCGTAGCTGTTCTTGCGCTCCTGTATGAAGCGCTTGCGCCACGTATCCTTGACGTTGTTTTTCATCCTCGCGCCGAGGGGACCGTAGTCCCACGTGTTCGCAAGTCCGCCGTATATGTCGGAGCCTGCGAAGATGAAACCGCGGTTCTTGCAGAGCGCGACGATCTTGTCCATTGATTTTTCGGTGTTTTCCATATATATTTCCTTTCGGTTTTGTAGCTGTGTCTTTATGCGGTCACGATGCACTGCGGGCGCCCTCGCTCTCGCGGTACGTGCGGTACAGGGGATATGCGTCCTCGAGTGACGGGACGAAACATTCGGCGTCGCCGAGCGTCGAATAAGTGCCCGGATACGTCACCGTCGACAGCGTGAACTCTTCGTAGTGTATGAAAAAATCAAGATTTGCGAGCAGCACATTCTCATCCATATCGGTGTGTATATACTGCATAGCCTTCGAGAAAAGCGTTATGGCTTTCCCGAGGTATTCGGGCGACACGGCGCGCTTCAGCGTCGCCTGCGCGAACGTGACGAGCATGGACTCTCGCGCGCCGTTTCCCGCCGACGGCGTTCTGTAATGCATCAGCGCAAAGAGATTGGACGAGTCGATGTGCGCCCGCCCTTCCTCTATCGCCGTGCGGGTGGAAAAGTCGCGCTCGCCCGTTATGCCCGAGTACGGGGCGTTCTCCGGCGTGCGGTCGGGGTTGTAGTACGGATTCTCGATATCGTCGGGGACATCAAAGTCGACGCCGCCGATGAGGTCTATTATCTTGCCCGCGTCCGTGATGTTTGTCTGTATATAGTAGTCGATGGGCACGGCGGTGAGATAGTTGACGCTGTCTATTATCGCGTCGACGCCGAGCGAGTCGTAGCACTCGCCGAGAAGGCGAGTCTCGCCGTTGACGGAAACGCGCGTGTTGCCCGGTATGCACGAGAACACGATGCGGCGCGTCTGCTCGTATATGGACACGAGCATTATGAGGTCGGCGCTCTGTCTGCGTATCGGGCGCGTGAGGAGCCCGAGCTTGGCGTTCGAGACGGCGCCGCTCTTGAAGTCCTCGAAATAATCGTTGAAATCGTCGGGACGGTAGTCGGTGCCGATGAGGAGCACGGTGAACGACTCACCGCCGAGGTCGGGATATGCGGGCGGCTGCGGCACCGCTCCGACAGGCTCGGACGGCCCCGTGCCGACTGTGACGGGCGTCGTGTCCTCGGTGTCGGGCGAATCGGCAATGCCGATGACGTTTTCGGCTATGAAGCCTGTTATCGCCCACGCTATCGCGCCGAAAACCGCCGCCGATATGAGTAATGCTATTACAAAATTGCGTACTGCTGCGAGCATTCGGTTTTTCCTTACGGGAATATTACATGACAGGCATGTATACAAAGATTATTATATACCAATGCGGCGTGTTTTTCAACCCCGCGCATGCGATTTTTTTGTTTGGCGCGCGAGCGGCGCAGAATCACACTTTTCGCGAAGCAAAAAATTTGCCGTCCAAGTGACGGCAACGCCACACTTTCCGCGAAGCGGAAACGTGTAGTAGCTCCGAACGAAGTGAGGAGATACCGGCTTCCCAGCCTCACCTACGCGCACCGTGCTCGTGCGTTGCTCGGCGCACCCGGCGTCAAACGCAGACACGACGCTATGACGGCGCAATCGCCCCGTCGCGAGGGAGCTGTTATGCCAAAACGATAACGCGGTCTGCGTCCCGAAGCATTTCTTGCCGCCGACTCGATAACATCGATGCAACACGGGAGCCTCTTTCGGGTTCGACAAGGGGGACTTTCTTGCGAGAAAGTCCCCCTTGTCAAAAACCAATTTTTAAGTGTGAAAGACGTCACCACGTCAGGTAGTCAAAGGTAGCTGCCGGTGGGTGCGTACCGCACGACGAACCGCGGTGAGCGGAGATGCCAGCTATGGCAACATTTTATTGCTTACGCTTACATCGCAAAGTGAATATTTCGTCCTTCGCACGACGAATACACGCGTGTTAAGGACCTCTTTCCAATGCCGGTGAAAGGGGAAGTTGCCAAAGGCAACTTCAGGAGATTCCGCTTGCGGAATCTCCCAGCCCCATTAATGATCCCCGAAAGCGGCACAACGTGCCTACGATGTTATCCAGTCGGCGGCAAGAAATGCTTCGGGGCGCAGACCGCGTTACCACTTCCTGCGAACAGCTCCCTCGCGGCGGGGCGAGTGCGTCGCCCAGACGTCGTGTCTTCGTCGAGCCGTGTCGCGCCGAATAGCGCACGAGTACGGTGCGCGAACGTGAAGCTGGGAAGCCTACGGCGCGTGACTTCCATTTGGACGACAGCGGATTCGCTTCGCGGGAATGCGATATAGCAAAAAAGCGCGGCTTTGCCGCGCTTTTTATATCACGCCGCAGAGCGGCGTATTTGACAGCGACGCATACGCGTCGAAGCCGAAGGCGACGTTCTCCGCTCTGTGCGCGTCGGATGCGAGTATGAACCGCCCGCCGCGCTCGCGGATGTAGTCGTAGATCTCGCGCGCCGGATACGGCGTTTTGCGGTACCCGCGCGATATCGCGCCCGTGTTGACCTCGAAAACAACTCCTGTCGCAAGCAGCTTATCGGCGGCAGCGCGCCACGCGGAAACATAGCGCGGCTCGCGCGTATCGAAGTACTTGCCGTCGCCGTTGTAGACGGTTATAACGTCAAAGTGACCGATGATCCCGGCGCCCGTTACGTCGACGACGTTCCCGACGCGCTCATAATACGCGTCCGCGAACGCGTACCAGTCGCCGCCGTAGTGCTTTTTGACGCCCGCGACAGCGGACGGCTCCCAGTCCGTGTGAACGTAGTCGCCGCCGACCTCCACCGCATGAACGGAGCCGATCGCGTAATCGTATCCGACGGCAAGCCCTGAGCAAAAGTCCTGCTCGACGCCGCAGAGGACGCGTATTTTGTCCTTGTATTTCTCCCCGAGACTGCGAATCTCGGCGCGGTACGCGGACGCGGACTTGGGCAGCGTGCAGCCGGGCTCGTCGTAGATGGTGTAGGAATGGTCCGATATCCCGACCGTGTCGAGTCCCGCCGCGATCGCGGCGAGTATTACGTCCTCCGCCGACGATTTGCCGTCGCTCCATGTCGTGTGAACGTGCAAGTCGAAGCTCTGCGTCATTACACCATCTTCTCCTGCTTGACCTTTTTATCAATGACGTGACGGCTCGCAAGCTCGCGCTTTATGTCGTCGAGGCTTATGCCCATCTCGACCATCAAAACCATGACGTGATACGCGAGATCCGCGATCTCGTATACCGTCTCCGCCTTGTCCTGCGCCTTGCCCGCGATTATGACCTCCGTCGATTCCTCGCCGACCTTTTTGAGTATCTTGTCTATTCCCTTGTCGAACAGATACGACGTATATGAACCCTCCGTCGGCGACGTCTTGCGTCCGCGCAAAAGCTCCATCAGCCCATCGTACGAAAACGGCTCAGCCACGTCTCCCGTGTAGAGCTGATTATGGAAGCACGAGTCCGCGCCCGTGTGGCACGCGGGACCGTCCTTCACGACTCTGACCTCGAGCGCGTCGAAGTCGCAGTCGGCGGCGATGTCGACGACGTGCTGATAATTGCCGCTCGTCGCGCCCTTGAGCCACAACTCCTCCCGCGAGCGCGAATAAAAGCACGTGAGTCCCTTCTCTATCGTAATATCGAGACTTTCGCGGTTCATGTACGCGAGCGTGAGCAGTCGTCCGCTCTCCGCGTCGACGACGACGGCGGGGATGAGCCCGCGCTCGTCGAATTTCAGTTTATCAAGCGTTTCCTTTTCGATCATACAGCTGCCTCATATGCGCGCGGGAATGCCGGCGCGCGCCATTTTCTCCTTTAATTCGTTTATTTTTACTTCTCCCGAGTGGAATATCGACGCGGCAAGTCCGGCATCGACGGTCGGGACGGCACGGAACAGCTCGACGAAATGCTCCTCGCATCCGGCGCCGCCTGACGCGATAACGGGCACGTTCACGACCTCGCACACCGCCGTCAGCATCGGGATATCGAAGCCGCCGCGCACGCCGTCCGTGTCGATGGAGTTGACGACGACCTCGCCGGCTCCGTCGCCGACGCCGCGCTTGACCCATTCGATAAGGTCAAGACCTGTGTCGTCTCGTCCGCCGCGTGCGAATACGCGCCAGCCGTCACCCACACGCTTCGCGTCGACGGACAAAACTACGCACTGACTGCCGTACATGCGCGCTGCCACGCCGATTATGGATGGGGCGCGTATCGCGCCCGAGTTGACGCTGACCTTGTCGGCGCCGCATCCGAGCACGCGCTCGAAGTCGGAGAGCGTCGATATGCCGCCGCCGACGGTGAGCGGGATATGTATATTCTTCGCCGCCTCGACGAGGATATCGGAGAACAGACGTCTGCCTTCCGCCGACGCCGTGATGTCGTAGAACACGAGCTCGTCGGCGCCGCATTCGCTGTAATAGCCGCCGAGCGTGACGGGCGAATCGATGTCGCGGAGATTTTCAAAGTTGACGCCTTTGACGACTCTGCCGTCCTTCACGTCCATGCAGGGGATTATGCGCTTCGTTATCATGTCTCACCCTCCGCCGCGGCTCTCGCGTCTCGTATCGTTATCGCGCCCGTGTAGTACGCGCGCCCGATTATCGCGCCCGCGACGCCGCACCTGCGCAAAAAGCGTATATCGCCCGCGTCGCCGACGCCGCCCGACGCGATAATGTCCGCGTCCACGCTTTCGCAAAGACGCTCGTAAAACGCGCGGTTCGCGCCCCTCATCGCGCCGTCGCGCGCGATGTCGGTGCATATGAACGCGCCGATGCCGCACCTCGCGAGCTCGCGGCACAAATCTACCGCATCGACGTCCGTCGTCGAAAGCCAGCCGTTGACGGCGACTTTGCCGTCGCGCGCGTCTATGCCGACCGCGATGCGCTGCCCGTACCTCGACGCTGCCGCGAGCACGAAATCGCGGTCGCTGACCGCCTTCGTGCCGATTATGACGCGGTCAAGACCCGCCGCCATGTACACGTCTACCGTTTCCATATCGCGTATGCCGCCGCCGACCTCGCAGAAAAGATCCGTCGCGGACTTGACCGCGCAGACAGTCTCCGCCGCCTCCGGCACGCCCGACCTCGCGCCCGCGAGGTCGACCATATGTATGCATTCCGTGCCCTCGTCCTTCATCCTGACGGCGACATTCACGATGTCGTCTCCGTAGACGGTGACCTTGTCGTAGTCGCCGTGCAGAAGGCGCACCGCCTTGCCGTCAAGAATGTCGATGGCGGGATATATCTTCATTTTTTTCACACCCGCACCTCACAGTCTGTTGTAAGCGTCGATGATGGACATGCCGACGCGCCCGCTTTTTTCGGGGTGGAACTGACAGCCGAAGACGCTGCCGCACGATGCCGCCGCCGTGAGCGGCGCTCCGTATTCGGTCGTCGCCGACAGTGAATCGTCTGCGACGCGCGCGTGATAGGAATGTACGAAATACACGTACTGCCCCGACAGCGACTCGGAGAGGATCGCGTTCGGTCTTATCACCGACAGCGCGTTCCAGCCGATGTGCGGAATTTTGTACGACGCCGGTATCTCGTCCGCTATCGGTATCACGTCGCCGTGCAGAAGTCCGAGACCCGCGTGCTCGCCGAACTCGAAGCTGCGGTCGAACAAAAGCTGCATGCCGAGGCATATGCCGAGCAGGTACGCGCCGCGCTTCGCCGCGTATTTGACAGCGTCGCCGAGTCCCGTCGCACGGAGTTTATCTGCGGCGTCGCCGAACGCGCCGACGCCGGGCAGTATCAGCTTGCCCGCATTTGCTACTACGTCGGGGTCGCGGCTCACCGAGGCGCTGCCGCCGACGGCGTCAAACGACGAGATGAGGGAGAACATGTTGCCGACGCCGTAGTCGACGATAGTGACGGCGGCGCTCACAGAAGCGCTCCCTTCGTCGACGGGACCTCGTCAGCAGCGTCTTTGTCGACAGCGACGGCTTCGCGCAGAGCGCGCGCGACTGCTTTGAACGCGCACTCTATTATGTGATGCGCGTTTCTGCCCGCAAGCTCTCTTATGTGGAGCGTTATCTTCGATTCGCGCACGAACGCGGCGAAAAATTCCTCCGCAAGCTCCGTGTCGAAGTCGCCCACCTTCTGCGCCGCTATTTCCACGTCGTAGCCGAGATAGGAGCGTCCCGACACGTCGGCGGCGGCGAGCACGAGCGACTCGTCCATCGGTATCGCCGCGTCCCCGTAGCGGCGTATGCCGCGCCCGTCGCCGAGACAGGCGAGGAACGCACGCCCGAGCACGATGCCGACGTCCTCGACGGTATGGTGATAGTCGACGTTGACGTCGCCGAGGCATTCGACGCAGAGGTCGAATCTGCCGTGACGCGCAAACAGCGTCAGCATATGGTCGAGAAAGCCGCAGCCGGTATCGACCGACGACTGCCCCGAGCCGTCGAGCGTCAGCGACATCGTTATATTCGTTTCATTCGTTTCGCGCGTGAGCGCGAAGGTGCGTTTTTCACTCATGACAGTATCCTTTCTATCTCGGAGATCAGACGTTTCATGTCGCTCTTTTTGCCTACCGTGATGCGCACGAAATCCTCGGCTCTGCCGCCGAAGTGGCGCACGAGTATGCCGCGCTCGCGAAGCGCGCAGTAAAGCTCGCCTCCCGATATGGCGGCGCACTTCGCGAACACGAAGTTCGCCGCCGAGTCGGTGACGTAAAATCCGAGTCCGCGCAGCGCGTCCGTCGTATACGCACGGGCGTCGATTATGCGCTCGCGGCACGCATCAAAGTAGTCGGTATCGGCGAGCGAGCCGAGACCCGCCGCCATCGCGTGGCTCGTGACGCAGTACGGGTCGAGGGAGTATTTGACCGCATTAATGTCGGCGATGAGCTCCGCGTCGGCGACGGCGAAGCCGAGGCGCGCGCCCGCGAGCGAGCGAGACTTGGAAAACGTCCGCGTCACGATGAGATTTTTATATTTACCGATGAGTCCGACCGCACTTTCCGTGCCGAAGTCGACATACGCCTCGTCGACGATAACTATCCTGTCGCGGGACGCGGCTATCCGCTCGATATCGGCGAGCGGCAGCGCCAATCCCGTCGGCGCGTTCGGATTCGGCAGAAATATCACGCCGTCCGCGTCCGCGAACGCGTCGACGTCGACGGTGAAGTCGTCGTTTAGCCGTATTATCTGCGCGTCCGCGCCGTAAAAGCCGGAGAGAGTTTTATAAAATCCGTACGTCAGATCGGCGAAAACGGGACGGCAGCCGCAGCAGTACGCGGCGAACGCATAGTTCAAAATCGAGTCCGACCCGTCGGCAAAGACGAGATTTTCCTGCTTCACGCCGAGAGTTTTCGACATCGCGGCGGCGAGCGCCTTGCACTCCGGGTCCGGGTAAAGCTCGGCGCGGCGCGCCGAGTCCGCCGCGTAAGCGATCGCGTGCGGCGACGGCGGGAACGGAGACTCGTTCGTGTTGAGCTTCAAAAGTCCCCCTCCCGGCTGCTCGCCGGGCACGTACGGTTCGAGTGGTCGCGAGAGATAACGGCTCACTTTACCGCCTCCCCGCACCGCGACGAAACGGAGCGCGCATGACCCGACAGCCCCTCCGACTCGGCGAATTTCACGATGTCGGCGGCCTTGTCCGCGAGCGCCTGCCGCGTATAGTACGTGTA
>CANPXS010000027.1 GCA_947586625.1 uncultured Clostridia bacterium
AAACGGAACTGCGGCATGACCGAAATCATGCCGCACTCCGAAAACAATATGAACTTGTTTTATTGGACGCCGCCTTGCCGCACTGTCTCTTTCTTGCGAGAAAGTCCACCTTGTCAAAAACCGGTTGAAAGGTGTGAAAGACGTCACCACGTCTGATAATCAAAGGTAGCTGCCGGTGGGTGCGTACCGCACGTGAACCGCGGTGAGCAGTATCTCCTCACTACGTTCGGAGCTACGACATGTTTTCGCTTCGCGAAAAGTGCGGGAGCACCCAGCTTTGTAAACAGGCTGTCGGTGCGCAAAAAGAAAAAGTGATACATAAATTTGTGAAAACCACTTGACAAATCACAGATTTTGTGGTATAATATAGGCAGTTAAGGAGATGAAGCGATGTGCGTCGGAGTGGCGGGATAGCTTTGCAGAAACGTGTGGAAAAGACCGTTATTTGGATGTCGGATCTGTTGCAGAACTGATCGCGGTGTGTCCGCCGCATGCTTTTCTTTTATATATTCTCTACCGCGAACGCGCCGTTTTCGTATACGACGCAGAATCTGCATGCGCGCTCCGCTTCAAACTCGACACCGTCAGACAGCGCGACTCTTACGCGCCCGCCCGAATTGGCCGTAAACCGTGCGCGCGTCACGTTGCCGTTCTGCCATTCAGCGTCGACAGTGACGTTGCCGCGCGCTCTCAGTCCCGTAAACGACCCTGTCGCCCACGACTTCGGCAGCGCGGGCAGGAGCGTTATTTTTCCGTCATGGCTCTGGAGCAGCATTTCGGCGATACCGGCAGCGCCTCCGAAGTTGCCGTCTATCTGGAACGGCGGATGCCTGTCGAGCATGTTCGTGTACGTCGACCGCGTGAGAAGCGCCGACACGTTTTCGCCCGCTTTTTCACCGTCGCGCAGACGCGCCCACATGTTGATTATCCACGCGCGGCTCCAGCCCGTGTGACCGCCGCCATTGGCGAGACGGCGTTCGAGCGTGACGCGCGCGGCGCGCATGAGCTCGGGCGTCGACGTGAAGCTGAACTGCGACGACGGGTACAGCCCGTACAGGTGCGAGATGTGGCGGTGCCCCGGCTCAGTCTCTTCGTAGTCCTCGCTCCATTCCATTATCTGCCCGTAGCGCCCGATCGAGGGCTTCGGCAGCTTCGGCAGCATGTCGGAGAGCGTCGACATCAGCTCATCTTCCACGCCGAGAAGCGACGCGGCGCGTATGCAGCCCTCGAATATGTCGCGTATTATCATCGAATCCATCGTTGGGCCGACGCACATCTGTCCGACCTCGCCCGACGGATGTCTGTACGAGTTCTCGGGCGATATCGACGGCCCCGACAAGAGCTTCCCGTCATGCTCAAAGAGATACCCAGTGAAGAATCGGCACGATTCGCGCAGGATAGGATAATATTCGCGCAGAAAATCAATGTCGAGCGTGAAGTCGTAGTGCGTCATTATGTGCGTGCAGAGCCACGCCGCGCCGAGCGGCCATATAGTCGCCGACATGCAGTAGTCCTGCGGCGCGCAGTCACCGAAAATGTCCGTGTTGTGATGCGCGACGAATCCGTCGAGCCCGTACATTTCGCGCGCGACGCGCTGTCCGTTCGGCAGCATCGTTTTAAGATGCTCGAACAGCGGCATATGACATTCGGAAAGGTTCGTGACCTCGGCGGGCCAGTAGTTCATCTCGGTGTTGATGTTGATGGTAAATTTGCTGCCCCACGCGGGACGGTGATCCTTGTTCCATATGCCCTGCAGATTCGCAGGCTTCGTCCCCGGACGCGACGACGATATGAGAAGATACCGCCCGAAGTCAAAGTAAAGTCGCGCGAGTCCGACGTCGCCGAGTCCCGCATCGGGAGATGCGAGCCTGTCCGCGGTCGGGACATCGGAGTCGTCGCGTCCGTCGAGCGTGAGCGACACACGGTCAAAATAGCTCTTGTATTCCTCCGTATGGCATCGCATGTGCTCGCCGTAGCCGACATTGAGCGCCGCGCGCACAGTCCGCGAGCACCACTTTCCGACGTCCTCGTCACCCGAGTCGAGGTCGGTGCGGATCGCGATATAGAGCGTGAACGCGTCGACGTTTGACAACTCGAACGACCTGTCCGTCGCGTAGAGTGCGCCGCACTCGTTTACGCATGCGGCGGCGATCCGATACTCGCAGCCGCCCTCCGGCGTTCTCGCCGAAATGATGAGTCCGTAATCGGTCTTTTCATATTTGTACGTTTCCTCGGTGCGGCGCGAAAAGTCTATTTTGCACGACGTTTTTCCGCCGTCAGACGACGTGTGGCGCAGTATCAGCACTTGCTCCGGCGCGCTGACGAAGCACTCGCGCACGTATTTGTGACCGTCGGCGCTGTAAAACACGCGCGCGACCGCGTTTTCGATGTCGAGCTCGCGCTCGTAATCGCCGTATCCGCCGCCGTGCTCGTACTCGAACCACACATTCTCCGCCGTCGAATACGAGCGCTGATGCTCCTCCGTCGCGAACATGCACTCGCCGACGATGTCCTGCGCCTCGCGTATCCTTCCCTCGAGCAGAAGGCTGCGCACCTCGGGATAGGCATCCTTCGCGCGCGGGTTGACGCGGTCGCGCCCGCCGCTCCCGTACCAGATGTTTTCTTCATTCAGAGCGAGAACGTCGAGCACGGGATCGCCGTACACCATCGCGCCGACGGAACCGTTTCCTATCGGGTAAGCTTCGTTCCAGCCCTCTCTGTCAAAACCGGCGCCTGTGTCCGCCGGTTTTTTCGAACAAATGCGTTCCGACATAATATCGACCTCGTTTCACGGCCGCCGCGACCGTATTATTCTGTTTTAATTATACTTGCGGCGCACGTAAAAGTCAACAAGCAGATGCACGGTAGAGGTAAACAGTAAGACGCATGCATCACACGTTTCTTTTTTCACATCTCCTCCGACGCCGATATATTGACAACAACGGGAAAATATGCTATACTTGCCGTAATAAAAAAGAACACGGATCAAAAGGTTGTCAACTGAGTAGATCGAAGCCGGTACGAATCCGGCGCAGCTTCCCGCATATCTGTGTTCGGACATAGCGGACGCGCGCGCCCTTGCGCGTCGCTTTTCGCTGTCGGTTTTTGCATTTTCGGGGAGTGTACGGCTTTTTCGCCGCACACCCCTTTTTATCGGTATGGGGAAGTTTATATTATATGTAGAGTCCGCACGTACGTGCGTATTCTGTAAATATCTTCCCATAGCGGTAAGGAGACAAAGACCATGAAAACAAAAAAAATCACAAGACTCGTCGCGATGATGCTCGCGACACTCACGCTGTCGGCGCTGCTCGCGTCATGCTCGGACGGCGGCAAAGACAAAGAGACCGACGCCGCGTCGTCGACGGAGTCGCCGCAGACGCAGGCAACAGATACGCAGTCAAATACGCCCGACACGTCGGCCGCCGAAACTGAGCCTGTCGAGACGGCGCCGCAGCCGCTCACGTATGATTCGCTGACCGTCGACCACGAGATGGCGCTTTCATATGCGAAGAATTTCTCGGTCACGTACTATAACGGCGGCTACAAACTTATATCCGTCGCGGACGGCTCGAAGCTGCTCGTCGTGCCCGAGGGTAGAGACGTGCCCGAAAACGTGCCCGACGACGTGTTCGTGCTCCGTCAGCCCGTGACGAACATCATGATCTCGTCGAATCCGACGGCGTCGCTCATCAATGCGATAGGCGCGCTCGATTCGGTGACGATGACGACGACGGACACCGACGCGTGGTACATAGACGACATCAAGTCGGCGATGACGGCGGGTAAACTCAGCTATATAGGCGAGTACGACGCCCCCGACTACGAGCGGATCTCCGCGTCGGGCTGCACGCTCGCGATATATTCCGGTATGCTCACCGACGAGGTAAAGACGCAGCTAAATAATCTCGGCGTCCATGTCCTGCTCGACATGACGACGGAGGAGGAGCACCCGCTCGCGCGAGTCGAATGGGTCAAGCTCTACGGCGCGATGTTTGACCTCGAAGACAAGGCGGACGAGGTTTTCGACGCGCAGGAAAAGTACGTGGACGAGATATCGAAGCTGCCCGCAAGCGGCAAGACAGTTGCGATGTTCTATATCACCTCGTCGGGCAAGCTGTACGCGCGCAAGGCGGGCGACTACATGACGAAGATGCTCGAGCTGGCGGGCGGCACATACATTCTCTCCGACGTAGGAGTGGGCGAGACGGGCACCGTCAACATGGAGGCGGAAGCGTTCTATGACGCGGCGAAAGACGCCGACTACATCATCTACATCTGGTCGATGGGAGGCAAGCCCGAGACGCTCGCCGATATGCTCTCGCGCTCCGAGATACTCTCCGAGATGAAGGCGGTCAAGGACGGCAACGTATGGTGTACGACTCCCGACTATTTCCAGATATCGGACACGCTCGGCAGCATGATAAACGATATGCACCTGATGTTCGAGGCGTCCGCCGACACGGACGCGCTGACGTATCTCGTAAGACTGAAATAAAAATATACATTAAAAAAGAGAACGAACGATGAAAAACAAAAAAGCGCGCGCCGCGCTCGTGTTTGCGCTTCTCATATTCATGTTTTTCGCCGCTGTCGTGGCGAACGTGAACACGGGCAGTGTCAAACTCTCGCCGGCACAGATCGCAAGGATAATATTTCTGCGCGAGGACAGTGCGGACAGTGTGATAATATGGAAGCTGCGACTGCCGCGGCTCCTTACCGCGTCCGTGCTCGGCGGCGCGCTCGCGCTGTCGGGACTGCTCCTTCAGACGTTTTTCCGCAATCCCGTCGCGGGACCGTTCGTTCTCGGCATATCGTCGGGGGCGAAAATGCTGCTCGCCGTCGTGACGATAGTCCTGTCGGGACATATGGCGCGCGTGCCGATATCGGTGACCGTTATCGCCTCGTTCGTCGGCTCGATGCTGTCGATGATGTTCGTACTGCTCATATCGGGACGCGTGCGGTCGATGTCGATGCTGCTCGTCGTCGGCATAATGATAAGCTACATATGCTCCGCCGTGACCGATTTCCTCATCAATTTCGCGAAGGAAGCCGACATCGTCAACCTCACGCACTGGTCGCTCGGCAGCTTTTCGTCCTCGACGTGGAACGACGTTATCGTATCGGCGGCGATAGTTATTCCGACGTCGGTGTTCGTCTTTATGATGTCGAAGCCGATTGCGGCGTACGCGCTCGGCGAGGGCTACGCGCTGACGATGGGAGTGAACGTGAAGCTGTTCCGCGCGCTTTTGATCTTGACGTCGAGCATTTTGTCCGCCGTCGTGACCGCGTTCGCGGGACCGATATCGTTCGTCGGCGTCGCCGTGCCGCATATAACGCGCATGATGCTCGGCACATCGGAGCCGAAGACGCTCATTCCCGCGTCGTTTCTGTGCGGGTCCGTGTTCTGCATGATATGCGACCTTTTCGCGCGCACCGCGCTGTCGCCCGCCGACCTGTCGGTCGGGACCGTCACGAGCGCCGTCGGCGCGCCGATAGTCATATGGCTGATGGCAAAGCGTCGCTCGGGCGAGGAGGGATAATGCGAAGTGAAAGACGAATATTTCTTCACGCTCGACGGTCTGTCCGTCGGCTACGGCAAAAAAGCGGTCGTTTCCGATATAAACGTGCGTCTCCCGCGCGGCACGGTCTTATCCCTTGTCGGGCCGAACGGCGCGGGCAAATCGACGATACTTAATACGATAACGCGCCGTCTGTCCGCGCTCGCGGGCGTCGTGCGCGTAGACGGCGGCGACATTAAAAAAATGCGCGGACGCGACGTCGCGCAGCGTCTAGCCGCCGTCACGACGGAGCGCATTCGCCCCGAGCTTACGACGGTGTACGAGGTCGCAGCGTCGGGGCGGTATCCGTACACGAACGCGTTCGGCACGCTGACAAGCGACGACAGAAAAGCTGTCGGGGACGCGCTTTCGCGCGTAGGCGTCGACGATATCGCCGACCGCGACTTTCTGTCGCTCTCGGACGGTCAGCGCCAGCGCGTCATGCTCGCGCGTGCGATCTGTCAGGAGCCCGACGTCATCGTTCTCGACGAGCCGACCTCGTACCTCGATATAAAGCACAAGATTGAGCTGCTTGAAATTCTGCGCTCGATGGCGAGGTCGGGCGTCACCGTCGTCATGAGCATGCATGAGATCGACCTCGCCTCAAAGGTGTCGGACATGCTCATGCTCATAAAGGACGGCCGCGTCGCGGGACTCGGCGCGCCGTGCGAGGTCGCGGACGCCGAATCGGTGCGCGAGCTGTACGGCATCGGGCGCGGCAGCTACGACGACGTTTTCGGCAGCGTCGAGCTGCCGCGAGCGGACGGCGAGCCGCTTTTGTTCGTCGTCGGAGGCGGCGGGCGCGGCATACCGTTTTACCGACGCGCTCAGTCACTGTCTGTGCCGTGCGCGGCGGGTATAATCTCCGAAAACGACGTCGACATCATACCTGCGCGCGCGCTCTGCGTCGAGGTCGTAACGGCTCCGGCGTTCGAAGTTTTCACCGAACGCGAAGCGGAGGCTGCACGCGCCGTCATCGACAAATGCCGTGCCGTCGCCGACTGCGGCGCCGTTTATGGTGTCGTGAACCGCGAGAACGCGCGCCTTCTCGATTATGCGCGCGAGCGCGGCAAGCGCATAATTACATCTCCCGACGAAACAGCGGAGGCGTGCGGAATATGAAAATAAATGCGAATGTTTCGCGCATACTCGTCGCGGGGACGAGGAGCGGATGCGGCAAAACGACGGCGGTCACGGCCATACTCGCGCACATGAAGCTGCGCGGTCTTCGTCCGCGCGCGTTCAAGTGCGGTCCCGACTACATCGACCCGATGTTCCACGCGCGTGTGACAGGCGTTTTGTGCTCGAATCTCGACACGTTTTTCTCGTCCGCCGACTCGGTGCGCCGCATACTGTGCGAACGCTCGGACGCGTATGACGCTGCCGTCGTCGAGGGCGCGATGGGGTACTACGACGGCACGGGAAGCGATATGGCGCAAAACAGCGCATATGACATCGCAGCCGTCACCGATTCGCCCGCCGTCATCGTCGCCGACGGCAGAGGCGCGTCCGCCTCTGTTGCGGCGGCTGTGTGCGGCTTTGCCGACTTCGTCCCCGACTCGCACATCGCGGGCGTTATAATAAACAATGTCTCGCCGTCCGTATACGAGGCGGTGAAAATCTGCGTCGAGTCGCGGCTCGGCGGCCGCGTCCGCATGCTCGGCTATATCCCGCGCCTTCCCGACGCGGCTGTGTTCGACAGCCGCCATCTCGGTCTTGTGACCGCGAATGAGGTCGCGGACCTGCGCGGCAAAGTCGATTTGATCGTATCGGCGACGAGGGACACGCTCGACATCGACGGAATAATGTCGCTCGCACGCGGCGCGGACACGCTTTCGTATCAGCCGCTCGCGGTGCCGCGCTTTGAGCCGATAAAAGTCGCAGTCGCATACGACGACGCGTTTTCATTCTATTATGAAGAAAACCTCGATATCCTCTGCCGTATGGGAGCCGAGGTAGAGATGTTTTCGCCGCTCGCGGACGAGGAAATGCCGGACGGCGCCGACATGCTATATTTGGGCGGCGGCTACCCCGAGCTTTACGAGGATCTGCTGTCGCGCAATATGCGCGCGAAGCGCTCCGTCGCCGCTGCTGTCGGCGGCGGTATGCCGACAGTCGCCGAGTGCGGCGGCTTCATCTACCTCGGAGGTGCGATAAGGGACGGCGAAAGCGTCTATCCGATGTGCGGCGTCCTGCCGCACACTACCGTCCGCCGCAGTCGCCTTGTGCGGTTCGGATACGTGACGCTCACATCCTCGCGTCCGTGCGTTTTCGGCAGCGCGGGCATATCGCTTCGTGGTCACGAGTTCCACTACTGCGACAGCGAGGACGCGGTGCACAACGGCTCCGACATGACGGCGGTAAAGCCGTCCGGCGTCACATACGCGTGCGCGGTCTGCACCGATACGATGTACGCGGGATATCCGCACGTTTGGTTCGGCGACAACATCGACGCTGCGGCGAATTTATACAAAAAATGCGTCGAATATAAGCATAAACGGGGGTGCGAATGAGCGTTTTTTGCGAAATACTTTTCCTTGATACGTGCGCTCTTCTTGTCGGCTTCGTCCTCGACTTTTTCATCGGCGACCCGCACAGACTGCCGCATCCCGTGCGCGCTATCGGTGCCATGATCTCATCGCTCGAGCGTCGCCTGCGCCTCGGAAACGGCGACTCTGCACGCGAACGCAGACGCGGCGCGCTGCTCGCCGTCACCGTCATGGCAGTCTCGACAGTCACGCCCGCGCTCGTCCTTGCCGCCGCGTATGTCATATCGCCGTATCTTTACTTTGCCATTGACTGCGTGATGTGCTTTCAGCTTCTCGCGGCGCGTCAGCTCGTGCGCGAGAGCGACGCGGTGCGCAAAGCACTCATCGACGGCGACGTCGAGCTCGCGCGGGCGCGCGTTTCGATGATAGTGGGGCGCGACACCGACGTTCTCGGCCGCGACGGCATATGCCGCGCCGCCGTCGAAACGGTGGCGGAGAATGCCTCCGACGGCGTTGCGGCTCCTCTTTTCTGGATGACGCTCTTCGGCGCGCCGGGCGGTTTTTTTTATAAATCGATCAACACGATGGATTCGATGATAGGCTACAAAAACGAGCGCTACATAGACTTCGGGCGATTCGCCGCCCACGCCGACGATGCCGTCAACTTTATCCCGTCGCGGCTGTGCGCGCTTTTGATGATACTGTCGTGTCCGATACTCGGCCTTGACATGGGCGGCGCATGGCGCATATTCCGCCGAGACAGGCGTAAGCACGACAGCCCGAACTCCGCCGAGACGGAGTCCGCGTGCGCGGGCGCGCTCGGCGTGCGTCTCGCCGGGGACGCGCGCTACGGCGGCGTATGGCACAAAAAACCATACATAGGCGACGACGTTCGCCCCATCGTTCCCGACGACATAAAGCGGTGCGGGCGTCTGATGTATGTTTCGTCCGCGCTCGCGCTGATCCTCGCGCTTGCGCTCCGCGCGGCGCTCTTACTGATAATATGCTTATAGACAAGATTTCGCCGCACGGCGGCGACATATATAAAAACTGCACAGTCGGCGCGGGACTCGATTTTTCCGCAAATGTGAACGCGTTCGGCGCGCCGCCTGCCGTGATAGATGCGGTGCGCGGTCTCGGCGCGGACGAGATATCGCGTTACCCCGACCCGTACTGCACGCGTCTGCGGCGCGCGCTGTCGGAGTGGTACGGCGGCAATGTCGGCCCCGACAGTATCCTCTGCGGCAACGGCGCGTCAGATCTGATTTACGCGTTCGCGTTCGCGCTCGCGAAAGAGGCGGCGGGCGCGGTCCCCGCGCCCGCTCTCATTGTATCGCCTGCGTTCTGCGAGTACGAATCGGCGCTTTGCGCCGCCGGCGTACCTGTCGAATACTATGACATGCGCGAGAGCGACGGATTTTCGCTGACGCGGGATATACTCAAATTTGACCTCGAGCGCTATTCCGCCGTGTTCGTCTGCTCGCCGAACAATCCGACGGGGTTGACAGTTGACGCCGACCTCATAGGTGAACTCGCGGCGCGATGCCGCCGGCTTTTCCTCGACGTGTGCTTTCTGTCGCTGTCGGATTGTCCCGGCGAGTACGATATTTCGTCGCTTATACGCCGTCACCGCTCGCTCGCCGTGCTCGACACGTTCACGAAGTCGCACGGCATGGCGGGGCTGCGTCTCGGCTGGTGCATTTCGTCGGACGCGGAGCTTTTGTCCGCGATGTCGGAGATGGCGCCGTGCTGGAACGTGTCGGCGGCGGCGCAAATCGCCGGAATCGCGGCGGCGGGCGAACGCGAATGGCTGACGCGGACGCGCGCCGTTTTGTGCCGCGAGCGCGAATATATGCGCCGCAGGCTCGAGAGTCTCGGCGTGTACGTTTATCCCGGGCGCGCCAACTATCTGCTTATGCGCTCGGACGCGCCGCTTTACGGCGCGCTTCTTGAAAAATGTCACATCCTCGTCCGCGACTGCACCTCGTACCGCGGACTTGACGAACGCTATATCCGCGCGGCGGTGAAGGAGCGCGGACAAAACGAGCGTCTTATCGCCGCGATAGAGGAAATAACAAAGGAGGCGGCAGTATGAAAGCGAAGCCGATAATGGTACAGGGCACGATGTCGGGCGTCGGCAAGAGCCTTCTTGCGGCGGCGTTGTGCCGCATACTTCACGAGGACGGGTACTCGGTCGCGCCGTTCAAGTCGCAGAACATGTCCAACAACTCGTACATCACGTCCGAGGGGCTCGAGATGGGACGCGCGCAGGTGACGCAGGCGCAGGCGGCGTGCGTTACGCCGTCCGTTTTGATGAATCCGATACTGTTAAAACCGACGACGGACGTCGGCTCGCAGGTCATAGTCCGCGGCGTCTCGCGCGGCAACATGAGCGCGCGCGACTATTTCAGATACAAAAAGTCGCTTATCCCCGACATTACTGACGCATACGATACGCTCGCCGACCGTCACGACGTCATCGTCATCGAGGGCGCGGGCAGTCCCGCCGAGATAAATCTCAAGTCCGACGACATCGTGAATATGGGACTTGCAAAGATGGTGCACTCTCCCGTGCTTCTCGTCGGCGACATCGACCGCGGCGGCGTTTTCGCCCAGCTATACGGCACGGTGTCACTGCTCGAACGTGACAAGCGTGCGCTCGTCAAGGCGACGGTAATCAACAAGTTTCGCGGCGACGTCTCGATACTTGAGCCTGGACTGTCGCAGCTGTACGACCTCGTCGGCGTCCCGTGCGCGGGAGTCGTGCCGTACACGTACGCCGACATCGACGACGAGGATTCTGTCTCCGACCGCCTCGTGTCGGGCGGGCGGCGCGATATCGACATCGCCGTGCTCCGTCTGCCGCGCATATCGAATTACACGGACTTTTCGCCGTTTGCGCGCTATGCGTTCGTCTCGCTGCGGTACGTGAAAAAGCCATCCGAGCTCGGCGACCCCGACCTCATCATAATTCCCGGCACGAAGAGCACGATCTCTGACATGATGTGGCTGCGCACGTCGGGACTTGAATCGTCGGTACTGAAGCTGCATTCGCGCGGCACGCCCGTGTTCGGCGTCTGCGGCGGGTATCAAATGATGTGCTCCCGCATCGCGGACCCGAACTGTGCCGAGGGCGGCGGCGACGTCGCCGGAATGGGACTTCTGCCGGGTGTGACGGTGTTTTGCGAAGAAAAGACGAGGCGTCAGACGGAGGGCATAATACCGTCTGTGGGCGGCATATTCTCGTCGCTTTCGGGGCTTTCGTACAGAGGATATGAGATACACATGGGTCATACCGACGGCGCGGAAGCGGCGGTCGTTTACAATGACGGCGCATACGGCACGTACGTCCACGGCATATTCGACGAAAGCGATGTCGCGGACGCAGTCGTGTCGGCACTGTGCGAGAAAAAAGGCATCACGTTCGACGCAGGCGCGGGATTTGACACCGACGCATACCGCGAGCAGCAGTTCGACCGCCTCGCAAAAGAGGTGAGGGCGGCGCTCGACATGGAGCTCATATACCGCATAATAGAGGAGGGCGCGTAAAATGGTACACGTATACTGCGGCGAAGGGAAAGGCAAGACGACGGCGTCATGCGGACTGTGCGTGCGCGCTGTCGGGCGCGGGCGGCGCGTTTTGTTCGCGCAGTTTTTCAAGGACGGCACATCGGGCGAGATCGAGCCGCTGCGCCGTCTCGGCGTCGACGTAACGGTGCAGTCGCCGCATCTCGGAATGTATAAGACGCTCTCCGACGCGGACAAAGAGATCACGCGCGAAGCGTGCGAGGCGCTGTTTTCGTATGTGTGCAAGGTCGCCGATAAATACGATCTAATCGTGCTCGACGAGTTCGCCGCCGTTTGCAGATACGGCGTCATCGAGCCCGAGCGCGCGGCGCGCTTTCTTTATGCGCACAGGAACTCGCGCGAGATCGTAGTGACGGGGCGGTCGCCGTCGCAGGCGCTGCTCGACGTTGCCGACTACATCACCGAGATGAAAAAGGTGCGCCATCCGTTCGATGTCGGCGTCCCCGCCCGCGAGGGGGTAGAGTATTAAGGCGGGCTGGTGTGAAGCAAACCACCGCGTGTCCGCATAAAGCGGGCACGCGGTGGTGTTTTTTTTGCGATAATTACCTTACACTTTTCGCGAAGCGAAAAGTGTAAGACGGCTTCGAGTGCAACGAGAAGACGTTATCAGGTCGGCGCGTCAGCGACGAACTGCCGCGCAGTCGCCGTGCCGCGAGGGAGCTGTTCGCAGTTAGCGATAACGCGGTGTTCTTTTGGAGAGGGGGTTCGGGGGAGGACTTTTTTCTTTTGAAGAAAAAGTCCTCATCCCGTACATTCTCTTTCTTGCGAGAAAGTCCCCCTTGTCAAAAACCTGTTCGTAGGTGTGAAAGACGTCACCACGTCTGATAATCAAAGGTAGCTGCCGGTCGGTACAGATTGCACATTGAACCGCGTGTGAGCAGTATCTCCTCACTACGTTCGGAGCTACGACACGTTTCCGCTTACGCGGAAATGTGTGTGTAACGTCTTCTCGTTACACTCGAAGCCGTCCTACACTTTTCGCTTCACGGAAAGTGTGGGAGAAAACAGTTATGACAACGGGCGAGCGATTACGCGGGAAGCGAAAAATACATAAATTTGTGAAAATCACTTGACAAATCACTATTATTGTGGTATAATATAGGCAGTTAAAGGAACAAGATCCGCGCAGGTGAAACCGCACATTTTATTTGCAGAGCCAAACTATCGCACGCGACAGTCTTCCGTCGGGGTCACGAAAATGACCGCCCGGCTCGTTTCGGAAATATACGCTCTCCGCTGTCCTCTCGCATATCCGACGCGTCCGCTCCGTCGCCTCTGCGACCGTCGACATAAGCAGATCGCTTGAGTTCTTTTCTCTGCCGCCGAGACTTATGTATATCTTCCCTTTCGGCGGATTTTTTTCGAGATATTCCGTCCACCCCGGGTACCACGCGGAGCCCGAACAGCTGCCGCAGCCGTCAAACGCTGTCTTCGTATGAAAATACATCGCGGCGAGCCCGCCGAGCGAATACCCGACTATGTATGCAGCTCCGAAACGAAGCTCCCGCCGCATGCAGTCGCGCAGCTCGAAAACGCTCTTGCCGAACTCGTCCGCCCCGCCTGAAAAGACGCGCCCGTTTCCCGTATCGGCGCGCCACGGCGTGTAGTCACGGTCCCAGTCTACATTATATGGCGCGGCAAGCCACATAGGCGGCGCGCCCTCTCCCAAAAGCTTACTTTTTAACTCGTCCGTTATCCCGCCGCCCGCGAGCACGACTGTGAGCGGTGCGCCGTCGACCGGCTCGCCAAAGCTCTCTATATTCCATCGCCGTCCGGCAAATTCCGCATCCATACCCCGCCTCCGCGTCTTTTTTGACGTATACATTGTACCCCGTTTTACCTGCGCCGTCAATACCGCGCCTACATGCGGCGAAACATGAAAAGCGTATTTCATCTACTTGACTTTCTCGCCCGCGTGAGTATAATTTATTTGAAATCACGTAAAAAAGAGCGATCACATGGAAGATACACAGAAAATTCAGCTTTTCGAGCACACACCAATACCGAAGGCAGTGATGACGCTTGCCGTGCCGACGATAGTCAGCTCGCTCGTTATGGTGCTCTATAATTTGGCGGATACATATTTTGTCGCGCAGCTCAACGACTCGATACAAAATTCCGCCGTAACGCTCGCGGCGCCGGTGCTTTTAGCGTTCAACGCCGTCAACAATCTGTTCGGCGTCGGCGCGTCGAGTATGATGAGCCGCGCGCTCGGCAGAAAGGATTACGAGACGGTCTATCAAAGCTCGGCGCTCGGTTTTTACGGCGCGTTCTTCTCTGCCGCGTTATTCTCCGTCCTCTACACAGCTTTCCGCACGCCGTTTCTGACAGTCCTCGGCGCGGACGCGACGACGTCAGCCGCTACCGCCGAATATTTGAAATGGACGGTCACATGCGGTGCTGTCCCGTCGATACTCAACGTCGTGCTCGCTTATCTTGTGAGGAGCGAGGGCGCGTCGCTGCACGCAAGCATCGGTACGATGAGCGGCTGCATCTTAAACATTATACTTGACCCGATTTTCATTCTCCCGTGGGGGCTCGGCATGGGCGCCGCCGGCGCGGGGCTTGCGACGTTCATCTCAAACTGCGCCGCGTGCTGCTACTTCTTCGTCCTGCTCTACATCAAGCGCGGAAGGACGTACGTCTCGGTAAGTCCGAGAAATCTGAAGCTGAAAAAAGTCATCATCATCGGGATATGCGCGGTCGGCATACCCGCGTCGATACAGAATCTTCTGAACGTGACCGGCATGACGGTGCTCAACAATTTCACCGCCGACTTTGGCTCCGACGCCGTCGCCGCGATGGGGATATCGCAAAAGCTCAACATGATACCCGTTCAAATAGCGCTCGGATTTTCGCAGGGCATAATGCCGCTCGTCGGCTACAATTACGCCTCCGGCGACGTCGGCAGGATGAAAAAGACGATACTTTTCGCGGGAAAAATAATCGCCGCGTTCATGGCGGCGGTGACCGTTTGCTATTATTTGTGCGCGGGGCAGCTTTCGGCGCTGTTTATGGAGAATCCCGCAGTCGTCGATTACGGAACGAAATTTTTGCGCGGGTTGTGTCTTGCGATGCCGTTTCTGTGCATGGACTTCCTCGGCGTCGGCGTTTTCCAGTCATGCGGACTCGGCAAAAACGCGCTTTTATTCGCGATACTGCGCAAGATAGTCCTCGAAATACCCGCGCTGTTCATACTCAATAAGCTGTTCCCGCTCTACGGGCTCGCGTACGCGCAGTTTTCGGCGGAGATAGTTTTATCGGTCGCTGCCGTCGCGGTCATGTACGCGCTAATTAAGCGGCTCGAACGTGATAAGCGCACTCTGTAAGAGCATCATTTCAAAATTATAATTATAAAGGATCTCCCGCCACAATATTCAATTTTTCAAAAACAGAAAGGACGAACACTATCATGCTGAAAAACATACCACCCATCATATCCCCCGAGCTTATGAAAGCTCTTATGGAGATGGGTCACGGCGACGAAATAGTTATCGCGGACGGCAACTTCCCCGCTGCAAGCGTCGGTGCGTGCAAAAATGCGATCGTTGTCCGCGCGGACGGTCATTCAGTACCCGCGCTTCTCGACGCCGTGCTCACTTTCATGCCGCTCGATCAGTACGTTGAGAAACCCGTCGCGCTTATGAGCGTGTGTGACGGCGACGACATTACACCGACAATCTGGGACGAGTACCGCGCCATTCTTCAAAAGCATTCGCCCGAAAACTGCAAGATCGAGATGATCGAGAGATTCGCGTTTTACGAACGCGCAAAAAGCGCATACTGCATCGTCGCAACAGGCGAGACGGCGGTCTATGCAAACATACTTTTGAAAAAAGGCGTTGTAAAATAATAAAAACGGGGGCTGCGCATGCGCTCCCAAATAAAGCAATTACGCGACGCTTTCTAAATGCGGCATGATAGCCGTCACGCAAAGACCGAACGGCTCTATCTGATGAAATATAGCGAGCATATCCGCGTCCGTACACAGCGGAAAAATGACCATCCTCCACGCTGCGGAGAACGGTCATTTTTGTTCACAGGATATTCGAACGTCTGTATTTGTTTTACTAAAACGTCAATACGGTATCTTCATATTATTCAAAAAGCCTTCAATACCCGTTACTGTATTCTCAGACTCTTCCGTCAAAAGTCCGTCGTCAGTTAAAAGCGGCGTATCAAGGACAGATTTGACCGAAACAGCAACACTTGCGCAAGATGCCACCGTCTTTTTTGAGGCATCGGAGTAAGCTCTGTAATCGTCGCCCTCGAAGTTTACAATGTCCTCCATTTCGTATATCAGCGGAAGAAAATATGTGTCGAGCCGTGCGAGCAGATTATAAAACATATATGTCCGTCTTCTTATTGTTTCACACTGCATGGACGCCGTGTCGAGCTGGGACGCAATTTGAACGGCTTCCGCTTTGTTCGTGCGCGCCTGTTCAAGCTTTTTGTTTGCGGCAGCTCCTGTGACAAGACCCATGACGGCTAAAGCCGGTCCCGCAACAAGCGCGCCGAGCACAACGACTCCTCCCGCCATTCCAAGACCTCCCGCCGCCAGCGAGCCGCCTCCGAAGAAAGCGAGCGTCGCATTTGTCGCCGCCGCGCCGTGTAAGGCGGCTATCGCTGTACCCGTGGACGCGCATGCCAGCGCCTGAGCCGCGCCGTATGCGCCGAACGCTGTCAACGCCCCTCCGGCAGTTCCTGCGATTGCTCCCCCCGCCAACGAACCGGCGAAATTCACCATTGTCTTCATCTCAGTAAATTCTTTCTCGTCGATATGGAGTCTGTGCAGCTCGTCGAGTCCCTCTGTCTTTCGGAGATCCACGTTTTTTATTTTGGTGAACGTATCGAGGAACTGCGTCATGCTTGTATTCAGAACAAACAGCTTTTCACTGCCTAAATGAGAAAGTGAATTGCCGCACGCCAGTCTTTGTGCGTTCAAAAGCTTTGTTGAGTCCTCCACGATCTCGTTCGCATTTTTGTTGATATTGCTTGCGTTTACAGTATCGATTCCCGCCTTTACGGTTTTCCCTACGCCAAACGCACCTGCCGCCGCAGCGACGCCGATAAACAATAACGGTAACGGCATGATCTCTTCCCCTCCTGTCTCAAAGTGCTATCAGATCTTTTACGCTCTCAAAGATCACGTTTTTTCTGTCCGCGATCTCATTGACCATGTTTTCAATCGTCAAATACGGTCTGTCCGTCGTTTTGATCCAGCTCATCTCCCGCTCCAGATCCAAAAGCGTCAGTATGCTACTCTCCATCTCCAAAAAGACGGCTTTGTCGATACCGAGCTTGCGAACGATGTACTTCAACAGCCTTCTCTCGGACTCGTCATATCTTTCATCGCTGTACGCGACGGTCAACATGTCCCAAACGAGCAGCTTCGGCGTGATAAATGTGTCCTCCGTCCGGACCGATGATGAAAGCGCCATCTCGACGCCGTCCCGAAGAACGTCGTAATAGTCCTCCGGATCGATGATCTTCTCCATTTGAAATTTACATTCTTTGATGATCCGCCCCTTGTTTTCCGCAAAAGACGGGTCCAACTCCGCCCCTATGGCGTCAAATTTATCTTCCTCGCTGTGAAAAATCTCGCCGTCAACCGCCATCAGATAATAAATGACCTTTATGGCGTTTTTTGCGGATATGGCTTTGATAGTCAGCGGCTCGACCGTTTCATCCCGTTCATCCTTGCGGGACTTCTTTTTGAACAGTTCTTTGACTTGGTCGGGCACCTTGATCTCCGGCACCTTAACTTCCGACAGCTTCACGTTTTGTACCGACGTCTTGACGGAATCAACCGCGCCGTGGATCGTGTCGAGTATGCCCTTACTTTTTTCCTTTTTCTCCATTTCTCATCCTCCTAATCAAAGAGTCAGCGGAATATCCGATTCCATCAATGCATCGAATTCTTCTCGGCTTGTAAACTGCGGTTCTCGTCCGAGAACTTTTTGAATAATGACATTCCCTCGAATGACAAGGTCGGAGTCTCCGGTGTTCACCCCCTGCCGCATATATTCAAAGCCTGACATGAACTGCGCAATATCCTCCGCGAGGTAGTTGGACACCTTTTCTTCGAGCCTTGCCTTAAAGTCCTGAAGCTGTGCCAAAAACAGTGATGCTTTTTTCTCGGAGAGAATCATTTTTTCCTGTATTTGCTGTGCCTCTTTCTTTTCGTTTGCGATCTCCTTCACTATGGCAACAGCGGCTCTGCCTGCGCCGACATAGTTGAACCTTGTGACAAACCGCCCGGCGAACAACACCCAATTTCCTCCCGACTCGATGGCGGCATGAACCGCCGCGTCGGCGGTGTCGGCAATCGTGAACGTCATGGATGCGATGGCGAGCATACGGTTGACGGTTATGTTTTTGATCGGTACTACTTTTTTCCAATCAACATCATTTACATTGCCGCAGTTGTTAAGTTCGCGCGAGAGGTGTGTCACAAAATACGACGTTCTGACAATGATCTCGTTGAATACGACGGGAAGTGCCTGTTTGCCGACTGCTTCATACAGCGGTAGCTCATGACGCAGATCCAGCTTCTGATTTTGATACAGATCATCCAGCAGCATCGGAAGACTCGTATTCTTCAACCCAGGCAGACTTGCAATCTCATATAACAGCGAAAGGAACATACCCGGTATTCCCATTCCGCCTCCGGGAGTATTCTTTGAGCCGCCCATATCACTGACCAGATGTCCGAACCAATTGTCGGCACATTTTATGACCTCAATGAGAATTGGAGTCGAAGCGATCAATCGGACTATTTTTTGAATGGATTTTGGGATCTCGCCTTCCGTTTTTGCTTCATATCGCCTTTCGGCGACCGCGGCAAGCCAATTCAGCAGTCCTGTCAGCAAAGCCGGCGCGATGATTTCTACAATGTCTTTTGCGTGCGTTTCGACAAGCAAAAAATGCCACTCGCCTTCCCGATTTACAAATGTACCGATACGTAGGAACTGCACTGCAAGTGCCGCCATAAACCCCAAGGGTGTCGGATGATGAGCAAGATCTGCAAGATGGTGATCTTTGGCCGATACGCCTATCCCTGCCCCTTTCCACACGTTATCCTGGGCGACCTTAAAAGCGTCCTCCAAATCTGTTATAGCGCTTTTAAGATGCGAGCCGTCTAAGCCTCTATAATCAGCATAATCTTGAATGAAACGATTGACTTTCTCATGAGACAGTTTGATATCATTCTTTGTTACGCTGATATCCCCAACAAAAACGCTGTCTATAATGCCGGAGAGGATGCCGCTGCCCACTGCCACGGCATAGTCGAATTTATCCGCGTTGTTTGTGTACCGTGTCAGCTCCGCGTCCACACGCCTAAGATCACGATTAACTGTGTCAAGGTCAAGTACGGTCTCATTTTTTTCACTTACAACCGTCAGCTCGGCGGAGATGACCTCTTTCTCGGCGCAGCGTTCCACTTCCGCCTGCTTCTCACGAATCGTGTATGTACCGTCTAAAATACCTCGATACTGCGCCGATTTTGACCATTTGCAGCACTCATATGCGCGCGTCGCCAGCCTTGGATGACTTTCTTCCCGTACCATCATCTGTTCGATGAGCTTGTTCGACGCCGAATCGTTGACAAACGCATTAAGGTCCGCCGCCTGCTTCAAAAACTCGGCGCGATCAATTTCTTTGCCGTAGCCGTGTAAACGCAGCATAACGTCGACCGTTTTCTCAGCGGTCCCGTCACAAAGTACCGCAGCGCGGTCCGCCGAAAGCTCGCTGCATCTGTCCCAAAACAGCAAGGCTCTCACAAGCGCCGGCGTCAAAGACTTTCGAACAGCGGGAATAAGCACAAAAGGACTGCTGTCGATGCCGTTGATCAGCCGGGCAGCGATAGAATGGTAGAGAGTATGTTTGCATGCGATGTGTCCGCACTCATGCGCCAAAACGCTTGAAACAAGTTCGATGGGCAATTCGTTTACAAGTCCCGAGGTAACAAAAATATACGGCTGTGTGCTGCCGCCGGTCGCAGCGTTCAAATCTTTCGACAATACATAATACAGCTCCGGCACGTCGATCCCAAGCTGATCGCAGATCGGCGGGAGCAGACTGTATATCGCCGGCATTTGTTTGTCGCTCAGTCGGATCGCGGATGAAAGAAAATCAAACTTAGCTGCTTTTTCGTTGAAGTTAGCACGGTAGGCCTCCAACAATTTTACAAATCCGGGGAATGTGTCGAGCGCAGCCGTCGCCTTCATGTCAAGATCGTGCATATAAAGCTCAGAACTGTAGGACATGTTATCACCTTCCTGTAGTTTTATTTTTTTCGGGAGCCCTTTTCCGGTTCCGAGACGAATTCAACAATATCGTCGAGCTTGCAGTCAAGAGTCGTGCAGAGCTTTTCAAGCACGTTGACCCTGACGTCCTCATTTCGTCCGAGCTTGGCCATTGCATTTGTACTGATCCCCGCAAGATGTGTCAGTTCTGTTTTGTTGATGCTCTTATCGATCATCAGTTTCCAAAGCTTATTATAACGCACCGACATAAAGAGACCTCCTCGTTCGGATCGTTAAAAAAATGTACTTTCAAACTTACTATATCACATTTTGCGATAAACAGCAAGATAATTTTGAAAATATCAAGAAAATTTTGCAGACTTTTTAATTCACAACATAGAAAAACAAAAAAAGCAATATTCGGATACATTCCCGGGTAGGGCTGTTCTCTTTGACGAACTCAAGTTTGAACGCTGTCCGATACCGACATTTTTTCAATAATGATTTATTGCGAGCCGCATTCGCAGTTCTTCAAACGCATATCAAAGCGCACCATTCTCTTAAAATCACACAGTACGATCGAACTACAGTGAAAGATCTATCGCAGCAATAAAATCGCCTGCCCATTAAGCGTTTTATTAACTCGGTCTCTGACCGTTGTGTCGGCGTCGCCGTTTCCACCCGCTTTTTCAACAAAAAATTACCATTCATATAAGAATCAAATCGGCGAACAATAATGACAGAGGACGCGAAACGCGGACTCAATTCAATATAGATCAAACGGGTAAAACACATCATGATGCGTTTCGCGTCACGGTTTGCTATGCCCGAACAGGAGAATCGAAAATGGCATCGAGCAACAACAGAAAACTCGTCCCCGAGGCGAAGGACGCTCTCGATAAGTTCAAAATGGAAGCAGCCAACGAGGTTGGCGTAAACCTCAAGGAAGGTTATAACGGCGATCTCACGTCGCGTCAGGCGGGTTCCGTCGGCGGTCAGATGGTCAAGAAGATGGTCGAAAAGTACGAGAACGAGATAAAGTCCTCCAAGTAAGCATTTTTGCCGATACGGTATGCGTCCCGCTTTTGCGGGACGCATATTTTTACGCGCCGCGCCGGTGAATTTTTTCAAAAACTGATGACATCGCATCACATGCGTGATAAAATAGACGTATAAAACATCAGAGAAACGGAACGCAGAATATGAACGCAGTCACGATAAGAAGGGAAAAGATAACGATACCGACATACGAGGTCGGCGCATACGACAAAAACCCGATGTTTCTCGATAAACGCGTCTATCAGGGTTCGAGCGGACGCGTATACCCGCACCCCGTTTGCGAATCTGTCTCCGACGTTAAAACGGAGCGCGAATACAACGCGGTATTCCTCGAAAACGACTACATACTCGCGATGATACTGCCCGAGCTCGGCGGCAGAGTGCAGCGCCTTTACGACAAGACGAACGGCTATGACGCCGTCTACTACAACGAGGTCATAAAGCCCGCGCTCGTCGGGCTCGCGGGACCGTGGATATCGGGCGGAATCGAATTCAACTGGCCGCAGCATCACCGTCCGTCGACGTATGACATTGTCGACGTGACGACGGAGGAACACGATGACGGCTCCGCGACAGTCTGGGTCGGCGAGACAGAGCGCATGTTCCACACAAAATGCACCGCGGGCTTCACGCTTTACCCCGACCGCGCGTATCTCGAAATAACGGCGCGGCTCTATAACCCGACAGACCGTCCGCAGACGTTTTTATGGTGGGCGAATCCCGCCGTGGCGGTCAACGACGACACGCAGTCCGTGTTCCCGCCCGACGTCACCGCCGTCTACGACCACGGGAAGCGCGACGTGTCGAAGTTCCCGATAGCGGACGGCGTATACTACAAGGTCGACTACTCGCCCGGCACCGACATCTCGCGCTACAAAAACATCCCCGTGCCGACGTCGTACATGGCGTACCGCTCCGACTTCGATTTCATCGGCAACTACGACCACAAAAAGCGCGCGGGCCTCTTGCACATCGCCGACCATCACATCTCGCCCGGCAAAAAGCAGTGGACGTGGGGGAACGGCGACTTCGGGCGCGCGTGGGACCGCAATCTGACAGACGAAAACGGACCGTATATAGAGCTTATGACGGGCGTTTTCACCGACAATCAGCCCGATTTCACATTCCTCAAGCCGTACGAGGAAAAGACGTTCACGCAGTACTTCATGCCGTACCGCGACGCGGGAGCCGTTAAAAACGCGAATCTCGAAGCCGTCTTAAACGTCGAGGCCGAAAACGGCAAAGTCACAGTCACGGTATATTCGCCTTCGGGACTGCACGACGCGACCATCCTTGTGATGGAGAGCGGTCGGCAGATATACAACGCGCCGCTTGATGTAGATACGGCGGGGACGTTCACCGTGTCCGTCGACGACGCGGACGCGAAGTATGACGACGTGAGCGTGATGATAATGCGTCGCGACGGGAAGATCGTGCTGTCGCACTTCCCGCAAAAGTATGACGCCGCAGTGCCCGACGTCGCGGAGGCGCTGCCCGAGCCGTCCGAACTCGAGACATGCGAAAAGCTGTTTTTGGCGGCGACGCATCTTGAGCAGTACCGCCACGCGACGCGTTCGCCCGAGCCGTATTACCTCGAGGGACTGCGCCGCGACCCCGGCGATATCCGCTTGAATAACGGTTACGGCAAATATCTTTACACGCGCGGACGGTTCGAGGAATCAATACCTTATTTCCGCGCGGCGGTGAAGTCCGCGACGTGGAAGAATCCGAACCCCTACGACTGCGAGCCGTATTACAACCTCGGGCTCGCGCTCGAAGCCGTCGGCGACGACGAAGGCGCATACGACGCATACTACAAGGCAACGTGGGACGGCGATATGCAGGGAGCGGCGTTTTACAGGCTCGCGCTCATCGCGTCAAAGCGCTGGGAGTATGCAGAGGCGCTCGGATTTGTCTCGCAGTCGCTCTTGCGCGGCGCGCACAACATGAACGCGCGGACGCTCAAAACGGCGCTTCTGCGCCGTCTCGGTAAGGTCGACGAGGCGATATCGTTCGCAAAGGAAACGATGAGCATCGACATGCTCGACTTCGGGTGCAGATACGAGATTTGCCGACTGACCGGCGAGGGCGCGGACGAGCTTGACAATATCATGCGCGGCGACGCGCACAATTATATCGAGCTTGCGCTCGTCTATATCGCGGCGGAAATGGGCGGCGACGCCGTCGACATACTCGCGCGCGTGAAGGACGGCGGCCCGATGACGCACTATTACCTCTACTACTGCGGTATCGGCGAAGAGCTCGACGCGGCTGAGTCCGCAGACTATGCGTACTGCTTCCCGAACAGGCTCTTTGACATAGCGGTACTCAAAAAAGCGATAGAGGGCGGCGGTGAACGCGCCAAATACTATCTCGGACTGCTCTATTACGACAAGGGACGGCGCAAAGACGCCGCGTCGCTGTGGGAGGACTGTGCGGACCGCATCGGCATACCGACCGTATACCGCAATCTCGCGCTCGCGTACTATAACGAATATCACGACGGCGAACGCGCGCTTGCGTCGATGGAGCGTGCGTTCGCGCTCGACGAGACCGACGCCCGCGTGTTCTATGAGCGCGACATTCTCTATCGCATGATGAACACAGCGCCCGAGACGAGGTTATCAAAGCTGCGCGAGCATGAAGACCTCGCGCTCAGTCGTGACGACTTATGCACCGAATACATCACGCTTCTTATAACGTGCGGCGAGTACGAGTACGCGTACGAGCTTATGATGAGCCGCCGTTTCCACCCGTGGGAGGGCGGAGAAGGGAAGATAACGGCGCAGTACAGGCGCGCGCTGATGAAAAAGGCAGAGGCGGAGCCGGAGCGCGCAGTCGAATATCTGACGCAGGCGCTCACTTATCCCGAAAATCTCGGAGAGGGCAAGCTCGCGGGCTGTCTTGACAACGACATATATTATCTTTTAGGCAAGGCGTACGAAAGCGTCGACGCGGACAAGTCGAGGCATATGTACGAGATGGCGGCGCGCGGCGAGTTCGGAATGTCGGCGGCGTCATACTACAACGATCAGCCGCCGGAAATGATGTATTACGCGTCTTTGGCGAAGCGTGCGCTTGGAGAGACGGACGAGGCGAAACGTCGCTTTGATTCCATGCGGGACTACATGGACGCTCACATCGGCGACGAGGTAAAGATCGACTATTTCGCGGTGTCGCTGCCCGATTTTTCTGTGTTCGACGCGGACCTTGACAAAAAGAACCGCGTCCACTGCCTCTACATGGGCGCGCTCGGCAGCCTCGGCGTCGGCGACAAAGATGCGGCGCGTGAGTGCGCACAGCGCGGGCTCGCGCTCGACGGCAGCCACACGGGACTGCGCGATTTGATGGACTCGCTCTGATCCGCAGCGCATAAAAACAGGCGAACGCATATTGCGTTCGCCTGTTTTATCAGAATGTTACGCCGGCGCCGAGACCGAAGCTGACGGACAGTGCCTCGTCGACCTCGTTCATCGCGGCGCCGTCGAGGTGGCCGATCTTTTCGCGCAGACGGCGCTTATCGAGCGTGCGTATCTGCTCGGCGAGGATAACGGAATCGCGCGCGAGTCCCGCCTCGGACGAGGTGACGCCGATATGCGTCGGCAGACGCGTCTTT
>CANPXS010000028.1 GCA_947586625.1 uncultured Clostridia bacterium
TTCACCGACTTCTCCATCATCGTGAATTCCATGCCGGCTCTGTACCCCATCGCGTGCCCCGACCCTATCGACTGCGTCGGACGGAACTCGGACAGTCCGACCATGTCGGGCGAGAACAGCCATATGCGCGCGGGACGGCTCATCGCGAGCACCGTCGATTTCGCGGCGAATACGTAGAATTTGCCCGTTCGGACGTTCATGCCGCACGCGCCGACGGCGCGCTTTTTGCCGTTTTCGGCGACGGTCAACAGCTTCGTCGCCTCGACTCTGTCGTAAACGCGCACGCCGAGATGCAAAAGCTCGCGGTAGAGCGCGGGCTTGAACGTCGAGCCCCACACGCGTATCGTGAAGCGGTTCTTGTAGTCGTAGGCGAAAAGCAGCTTCGTTTTTTCGTCGCGGAAAGCGGCTCCCGCGAATTCATCGCCCGAGTCGCGTATCTTACCGCCGAACGACTCTATGTCGCAGAGGCGGTCGTAGCCCTCTCTGCACTCTATGTAATGCGCCGGGCCGTTCGAGTACCCGCACTGCTCGTCCACATACGCCTCCGCTATCTCCTTCGGCGTCACGAGCGAGCACGGATTCGTACACGCCGACTCCCAGTGGTCAAATCCCGTACCTGCGGCGCCGCTGCGCTCGGTCGCGCCCTTCTCGACGAGTATGACGCGCTTGCCGCGTCTCGCCGCCGCTATCGCCGCGTTGCAGCCCGCAAGACCGCCGCCGAGCACGAGCACGTCGCATTCGATGCGCTCCGTCTCGTAAAATTCGTTTTTATATGGCCATTCAAAGTTCATCGCACACCCTCCGTCACTTTATTGTAGCACAAGATGCGGGACGTGTAAATCATTTTTTGCAGGGAGGATCATGACGGATAAACGGGCGAGGGAAAGTGTGTTTGCGCGCTCTGATTTATAGAGAGGATCCTGCGTCAGGATAAACCGAAATTTACAGTAAAAACGCAGAAATAATTCCCGAAGACAAATTGGAGGCGGTATGTATGATCCAACTCGGAATAATTGAACCTTTGGATAATTTTTCGTTGATATATCCCATGAACCATGCAATAACTCCCGTAAAAACAATGATCAAAACAGTTTTGACAGCTCCCGCAAACATGAAAAACATCGCTCCGTGCAACAGACCGAATAATAACGACTGCACAATATTTGCAATATTAAAATCAAACTTATTCGTCAATCTTTTCAGTATAAACCCTCTGAATAAAAGCTCTTCCGGAAATGCAGTATTAAAAGCTGCATATATGACTATTGCCGGAACAGCTGCCGCGCCAAGTCCTGCAAATTCAGAAACTGCCGTTTCAATCCCGCTAACCATATAAATCAGTATCGCCCCTAAAAGCATGAACGCAGCAGAAGCTGTAACAACAGCCGCAAAAGTTTTTTTGCCGCCCTCAATTTTCTTTAACCCTATCCACTCTGCAAAATTGTGTTTTTTTCTTGCCGTAACAAGCCACCATACAAACGGAATGATCAAAAACAGTATAATTTGCAGTATGCTGCTGATTATTTTATTAAAAAACATATTCATAAGATCCCTCTTTTCCGAATGGTCACGATTTGCCGAACATCATGCCGTCCCGACACCTGATATTATACACCCGAATCGTGAAGAAATCTACTGCCCGAGAATGCGGTCGACCGAGTTATTTACGGCAAATCCGTTTATTTCTTACCGCAGCTTAAAATGCTCCTTTATCCTGTCGGAGCATATGACTTTGCCTCGAACGGCGACGCTCTCAACATTTTCGAGCACGAGGTCGTCGAGCTCGCCGTCGATGCACAAAAGGCCGTAACCCTTGATCTTTATCTTGATACTGTTCTCTTTTGCTTTCAGCAGTTCTTCTTTTTCAAGAGACATCACGCCGATGAACCATCTGAAATCAAGCTCGCTTTGCTGCCTGCTCGTCTCCTCGACGATTGCTCGTTTCTCACCCAGCGCCTGCCTCACAGCCTGATTTATAAAATCGCTTCGGTTGGAGTAGTAGCCTTTATCGACCAAAAGGTCGATTTGAGACAGCGTTGCGATGTTCATGTTGACGGACACCTTTTCGCTCGTTTCCATAAATGTACCTCTAAGATTGTGATATGCTCTTATTGGAGCATATATAGAATATCATGCCCTTCCGCGTTTGTCAAGAGGACATGTAAAAAATTCATGCTGGAGTGAAAACGTTTTTTCGTTTCGGTATTTGCAAAAAGTATACATCATTTTATAAATTCGCCGTCCGAGCGACGGCAACGTGCCGGAGGCTTCGCAGCCTCACCTACACGTACCGCACTCATGCGGTGCACGGCGCTGTCAGCGTCCGACGCAGGCACGACGTTTAGACGGCGCACTCGCCCCGTCGCGAGGGAGCTGTTCGCAGACTCCCCCGCCGAGCCTGCAAACACCTCTTCCCCTTAACTGCCTATATTATACCACATTTTTCGTGATTTGTCAAGTACTTTTCACAAATTAGTGTGAATATTTTTCAATTTTCGTGTAATCGCTCAACCGCTTCTGAAACTGGTCTCTCCGTTCACCACGGATGTTTGTACAGTCTATTCCCACCGGCAGCTACCTTTGATTATCAGACGTGGTGACGTCTTTCACACCTTTCAACCGGTTTTTGACAAGGGGGACTTTCTCGCAAGAAAGTCCCCCTTGTCGAACCCGAAAGAGGCTCCCGTGTGTTCGTCGATGTTATCCAGTCTGCAGCAAGAAAGGCAATAGGGCGTAGACCGCGTTATTATTTCCTGCAAACAGCTCCCTCGCGGCGTGTCGAGTGCGCCGTCGAAACGTCGTGTCTGCGTCCGACGATGGACGCGTCGAGCAGCGCACGAGCATTGTACGCGTAGGCGAAGCTGCGAAGCCTACGGCACGTTGCCATAGCTTGGACGACAAATTTTTCGCTTCGCGAATAATGTGCACGACGCGGTGTTGCCATATCAATTTCTATTATTTTTTTCAAAAAGTTTTTCCTCTCCCGCTTGACATTTAATAATTATATTACTATAATATTCGTTCGGAAGGAAGTGCATGTTTCATGGTGACTGAGGCACAGCATGTGACCGCAGCGGTTCGCGCGCACAAGGTGGCGTCGGCTGCGGTCGGATTTGCAAAAAAGAATGTAGTGATGGTCATAGCGCTCATAGCGGCGACTGTGACGAGCATAATCGTACCCGTTGACGAGAGCTACGCGGGATATTTCGATCTCAAGACGCTGACGTGTCTGTTCTGCGTGCTCGCCGTCGTGTGCGCTCTGCGAGATATCAATTTCTTCTATATGCTCGCGCACAGAGTCGTGGCGCTGTTCAAAAACGCGCGCATGAGCGTGCTTGCGCTCGTGTACATAACGTTCATCGGCTCGATGCTGATCGCCAACGATATGGCGCTGCTCACATTCCTGCCGCTCGGTTATCTCGTTTTGTCTACGACGGGCAAGCAGAAGTACATGGCGTTCACCTTCATCATGCAGAACATCGCCGCCAATCTCGGCGGCATGCTGACGCCGTTCGGCAACCCGCAGAACCTGTATCTCTACACTAAGTTCGGCATACCGACGGGCGAGTTCGTGTCCATAATGGCGCCGCCGTTCGTGCTTTCCGTCGTGATGATAACGGCGTGCTGCTTCATCTTCGTCAAGCCCGAGCCGCTGTCCGTCGAGGACGGCCACGACAACGTCGACCCGCGCCGTGCCGCACTGTACCTTGTACTGTTCGCGCTCGCGATAGCGATCGTGTTCCGCGGAATCCCGTACTGGATAGGACTCATCGTCATACCGATAGTGCTGTTCTTCGCCGACCGCCATGCGCTTACCGAGGTCGACTACCCGCTGCTTTTGACGTTCGTGTTCTTCTTCATTTTCTCCGGCAACATGGCGCGCATCGGCGTCGTGCGCGACTTCTTCTCGATGCTGCTTGACAAGAGCACGCTCTTGTTCAGCACGTTGTCGTGCCAGTTCATCAGCAACGTCCCGTCGGCGATACTGCTGTCGCAGTTCACCTCCGACTACGCCGACCTGCTCGTCGGCGTCAACGTCGGCGGCGTCGGTTCGCTCATCGCGTCGCTCGCGAGCCTCATTACGTTCCGCGAGTACGTGAAGCACAATCCGGGCAAAGCGCTCAAATACGTCGCCGAATTTTCGATCTTCAACTTCGCGTTTCTCGCCGTGCTTGTCGGATTTGAATTTCTGATAAAGACCGTATGACGCGGTGAAAATGATTATAATAAGTGCGCCGGGCGTTCCCTTTCGGAAACGCCCGGTTTTTGTTAAAGAATCATACGCACTGATATACATATACACATCGATCTATCATTCTGCATCATCCGGCGTCATGTCGAGCAGCGCCGCGAGCTGATCTCTCCGTCCGTATATCACAGCCGTAACCCACACGGTTTTGCTTTCCTCATCAACAAAATAGTAAACAAGGAAGTTCCCGACAAGCATTTTGCGTATTTTCTTTGTATGCCACGGCTCATCCTCAACAAGAGGATATCTTTGCGGCATAGAGTGCAGATTCTCGATCTCACGCTGCATCGTATCCGCCCATCTCCGTGCGGTTTGCGGCTCGAGCAGAACTTTGGATATATACTGCACAGTCTCCTCGATCTGCCCGACTGCCTGCGCCGTCAGCTTTATCTCGTACCCCATGCTCAGATACCGTCGCGGATCTTAGCAAATGCCTCGTCAACGGAAACCCCGTCGCCCGATCTTGCCTGATCAAAGCCTTTTTGCATCATCGCGTCAAACTGCTCGTCCGTCAATCCGTCTCTCGTCGGCAGCTTCGGCACAGTCAGCGAATACGGAACGCCGCCCGTCATTATTATCTGTCTGTACAGTGTATCTATCAGGACCGAAACGGGCAGTCCTATTCTCTCAAGAACCGCCTCCGCCTGACGCTTTATCTCGGGCTGTACGCGTGCCGTCACGTTTGCGCTTTTTGTCGGCATAATTATCACCGCCTTTCTATACCCGATTATATCATATTGTATTGCGAATTGCAATACAATATTCATCTTAAAATATAAATGCAGCGCAGAAAGCATTTCGCTTTCTGCGCTGCGGGTTGTATTACGCTGCTATATTACAGATTCTCGGTCGCTGCCTTCTCGACGGGAAGTCCCGCGCGGTAGCGCTCGATGAAGCGCGTGAAGCCCTCGACGTTCTTCGGGTCGGGTTCGAGCGTCGTGCCCTGTTCACCCTTGAACACCTTGTTTGCGAGGAAGTCCTCGAGCGTCTCGCCGTCCTCCTTGTTGACGAGATAGGACGCGAGAAGCGCCATGCCCCACGGGCCGCCCTCGCCCGCCGTCTTCATGACGGTGACGGGTGAATTGATAGCCGCCGCGAGATAGCTCTGACCGACGCGCTCCGTCTTGAACAGTCCGCCGTGACCGTACATCATGTCGACCTTGACGCCCTCCTCCTCAAAGAGGATATCGAGTCCTATTTTGAGCGCACCGAGCGTTGAGAACAGAACCGTGCGCGTGAAGTTGGCAAGGTTGAAGTTGCCGTCCGGCGTGCGCACGAACAGCGGTCTGCCTATGTCCATGCCGGTGACGTTTTCGCCCGACACGTAGCCGTACGACATGAGTCCGCCGCAGTCGGCGTCGCCCTCCTCCGATTTGAAGTAGAATATGTCGTACAGCTTCCACTTCGGTATGTCGCAGCCCACCTCATGCAGGACCTCGGCGAACATATCGACCCAGCCGTTGAGGTCGGAGGTGCAGTTGTTGCAGTGCACCATCGCCACGAGCTTGCCCGTAGGCGTCGTAACTATGTCGATCTCGGGATAGTACCCCTTGAGCGGACGTTCGAGCACGACCATCGCGAACACGGACGTGCCCGCCGACGTGTTGCCCGTGCGCGGCGCGACGCTGTTCGTCGCCGTCATGCCCGTGCCGGCGTCGCCTTCCGGCGGCGCGAACGGTATGCCCGCCTCGAGATTGCCCGACGGGTCGAGAAGCTTTGCACCCGTCGTCGTAAGTACGCCCGCGTACTCGCCCGCCATCACCGCCTTCGGCAGTATGTCCGCGAGCTTCCACGGATAGTGCTTATCTTCTATCATGTCGTCGAATTTCTTTATCAGCCACTCGTCGTAATTGTTCGTCGACTGGTCGATGGGGAACACGCCCGACGCGTCGCCGATGCCGAGCACGCGCTCTCCCGTCAGCTTCCAGTGTATGTAACCCGCGAGCGTCGTGATGAAGCGTATGTCCGGGACGTGAGGCTCACCGTTGAGTATCGCCTGATACAGATGCGAGATGCTCCAGCGCTGAGGAATGTTGAAGTGGAACTTCTCGGAGAGTATCGCGGACGCCTCGCCCGTTATCGAGTTGCGCCATGTGCGGAACGGCACGAGCATCTTGCCCGTCTCGTCGAATACGAGGTAGCCGTGCATCATCGCGGAAAATCCGATGGCGCCGACGCGGCGCAGCGTCACGCCGTATTCGTCCTTGACCGCCGCCGCGAGCTTCGCGTAGCTGTCGCGGACGCCCTCCCATATAGCATCCTCGCTGTAAGTCCAAACGCCGTTTTCAAGCCGGTTTTCCCAGTCGTGGGAGCCGGACACGATGGGTGTGAAATCGTCGCCGATAAGGACCGATTTGATGCGCGTCGAGCCGAGCTCGATGCCGATGACGGTCTTACCGCTCTCTATCGCCTTTTTTATCTCGTTCTTGTCCATTATGTAATACCTCCGTTTTCCGCGGTGCGGATCATCTATTATTATCATACAATAAAACGGACGATTTTTCAAGTAGGTTTTATTTATTTTTTATGCTCAAGGTCATTATCTGTACTCGAGCTCGCCGCCGCGCTCGTCGATATAGTCGGAAAAATCGTCGTCGTCCATCGTGAACTTCATCCACTCGATGCCGCCGTGCCCCATGCCGGTCACGGCCTTGTCCGTGCCGTACATGATGCGCTCGCCGCGCAGCGACGTTTTCGCGTCCGTCATAAGCGGTATGATGCGCGCCTCGCGCAGTATAGCCGCCTCGCACGCGGACAGTATCGCCGACCGCACCGAGCCGCGGCTCACGTCGACGTCTATGTCCGCGTCAGTTTCCCCGCCGCACAAAAGCTGCGACCAGTCGTAAAGGCCCGCCGTCACCTCGCGCTCGCCGAGTTTGACTTTTACCTCGATCGTTTTCTTGTCCGTAAACGCGTCGTAGGCGATATCGCCCGTATAGCAGCCGAGAAGCGAGTACGGGTCGTACTCGTAGCCGTCGCCGCCGTAGCCGACCGAGAACAGCATGTCGACTCTGCCATCTCTCAGAGCATCCGAGAACGCGACCTCGCCGAGAGCACGGCTCTCCTTTATGACGAGCTTGCCCTCAAACGGCGTTCCGACGGCGGCGTCGAGCCAGCAGTCGGAGAGGAATTCGAGTCCGCGCGTCCAGTATTCGTTGTTCGTCGGCTTGCCGACTACGATCTGCACTTCCCAATCGCCGGAGTCGACAGCCTCCTTTGATAAAAGGCCGTCATCGCACATTATCTCGTATGCTTTGTCGAAGCATTCGCGTGCCGCGTCGATGTCGTACCCCGCCGACGCTGCATCCGTGTCGCCCCATATCTCCGATATCGCGTCCGCGCCGTATTCGGTATCGCGGTACGGAACGCCGAGCGACGTGTCCGCAACGACCGCGTCCGAGAATATGCCGAGCGCATACGTCGACGTCGGCGATACCGTGCGCACAAAGCCTACGCGGTCAGTCGCGTACGACAGCGCGAGCCTGAACTCGCGCACCGTCAGCGCCGTCTTGTTGACCTCGTTGCCCCCGGTCGCGGGTCTTGCGTTCTTTTCCGCCTCCGCAAGACACTCCGCGTCGGGATTCATCGCCATTATCCACGTCGCCGCGCTCTCGGTGTAGACCGTGTAGCCGCCGCCTATATACACTCTCGCGTCTGACGGCGACAGCTCGACCTCGTCCATCTGCCCCGACAGAAACGAGCGCAGTCTGTGCTCATCGTCGGGCAAAACCGTCATTTCGACGCGGTCCGCCATGTATGTGCCGTCGATGTATTCGCCCTCGCCATAGCCGTGCCAGTACGCGTTGCGTTCGAGCATGACGCGCGACCCCGCCGCGTAGACCGTCAGCGCGTACGGACCGAAGCCGACGTATGTTTCAACGCTCGTCGCATAGTTTTCGCCGTCGCGCTCATAGAGCGGCAGATATACGAGCCCGAAATTCGTATTAAGTCTGTGGAGCAGCGCGAATTCGTCCGTCAACGGCTCCTCGAACACAACGACGAGCTCGCGCTCCGACGGCGCGAAAAATCCCACGTTCCGCTCGTAGGTGACGGCAGGTCTGTCGACTATGACGTACGCCATCTCCTCAAATTCCGTGTACGCATATCCGCCGACCGCCTCATACCGCGCCTCGACGCTGTCAAAGCCGTTGAGGCGCGCTATGCAGAGCTGCATATCGGCGGCGAGCTCCGGCGTCAGATATACGATGCCGTCCGCGTCGGCGGCTTCCGCGAGATGCGCGTACGCGTCGGACGCAGCCGTGTCGTCCGCCGTCGCGCCGTCGAAACGGCGCATCTCGTTATAATCGTACAGCGACTGCACGCTCCAGCGCCCGCCGTCGTTTATGTTTACGACGACCGGGCATCCGCCGCGGCAGAGTATGCCGTCGACGACATCGAGCGCGTCCGGCATTATGTACTCGTCAGCGCCGAAGTCCTCGGATATGAAGCTCTCGAGCACCTCGCCGCCGCCCGCCGCGTATTCGTCCGCGCCGACGATGTCCGACATCTCGCCGTTTCTTACGCCTTCGGACAGTATCAGACGGAACGATTCGACAAAATCGGCCGCCGTTATCGCCTCGCCGTTATCGTAGCGGAGGCTGTCGCGCAGCGTTATTTTATACGCTCTACCCGTCTGTCCCGACTCGACGCCGTACTGTCCCGCGTAGTCGGCGGTCACGTCCACGGGATAGCTCTCCGCCATCGACGGCACGAGGACGGCGCCGGTGAAATCGCTGTTGTACTCGAATTTATACAGCGTGTCGGTCGTATACGACAGTATGCTCTCCTCGTCGCTGCCCGTTTCATCATGCGGGTTCCACGATTCCGGCAGCGCCGTCACCGACGTGCCGAACGTGTACGTGTCGCCGTCGTCGGAATAGACGCCGAGCAGATGCCCCGTCTCGGAAAAAGCAGTCTCCGGCATAGTGTCCATGCTGTCGGGGACGCCGATGCCGGTGCCGTCAGCGCCGTCGCCGACGTCGCGCGCGCACGAGGAAAGGAGCATCAGCGACGCGAGCGAAAACGCCGCGAGCTTATGTGCATATTTCATGTAGTTTTTGTTCCTTGCTTATTCGGTATGTTTATTTTATGTGCACGCTCCGCGCACTTATGCGCGCAACGCTGTCGTGAAAGGCTTCGCCCGCCTCATCAAAAGTTTTCGCCCGCCTTTTTCAAAAGGCGGCGAGGGGGACGGGGGCGAGCAGCCCCCGTGACTTGCTTTCGCGCTTCGCGCGACAAGGGGCTCCGCGCCCCTTGACGGGCGCCGCCTTTTGAAAAAGGCGGGCGAAAACTTTTATGACGGAGTGAGAGCCGCGCTCTCACTCCAACGTCAGAAGCGAGAGTATCTTTTCAAAATCATGCGGCAACGGCGCCTCGAACGTCATCGTCTCGCCCGTTCGCGGATGCGTCAGCGTGAGTCTGTACGCGTGCAGGCACTGACCGCAAAACAGTTCCTCATGCGCGCGTTCGAACTTTGTTCTCCCGCCGCCGTATACGGTATCCCCCGCGACGGGATGCCCGATATACGCCATATGGACGCGTATCTGATGCGTGCGTCCCGTATAGAGGCGGCAGTCGACGAGCGAAAACGTGTCGCGAAACGGCGACGTATATGTCGCGATCGTGTGATACTCCGTCCTCGCCTCTCTGCCGCCGTCGCTCACCGCCATGCGCTTTCTGTCGACGGGGTGGCGGTCGATGGGCTTATCCACTATCCCGTCACCCGTCCTGCCCACGACGAGCGCGCGATACTCGCGGTGCATGTCGTGGCGTTCGAGCTGTCCCGACAGCGACTCGTGCGCCATGTCGTTTTTTGCGACGGCTAAAAGTCCCGTCGTGTCCTTGTCTATTCTGTGTACGATGCCGGGACGCAAGACGCCCCCGATGCCGGACAGGCTCGCCCCGCAATGGTAGAGAAGCGCATTCACCAGCGTCCCCGTTTCGTTTCCAGGCGCCGGATGCACCACCATTCCCTTCGGCTTATTGACGACGAGTATATCCGCGTCCTCGTAGACGATATCGAGTTTTATCTTCTCGGGTTTTGCGTCGCACGCCTCCGGCTCGCACACCGCGACCGTCACCTCGTCACCTTCGCGAACGCGATACCGTTTCGGCTCCGCGCGTCCGTTCACGTCAACGTCTCCGTCGTCTATCAGCTTCTGCGCCTGCGAGCGCGTGACTCCTACCCCGTCGGAGACAAAAACGTCGAGGCGTGCCCCGACGTTTGCCTTATCAACTGTCAATATGACGTTATCGCAGCCGTTCATTGCCCGTCACCGCTCGTTTCGTCCGTGCCCGAATCTGTGTCCGTATCGGCGTCACTGTCATTATCACCGTCCGTGACGGCGTCGTTGACGGCGTCATTGACGCTTCCGTCACCGTTTGCCGCCGCGGCGAGCTTTTGCACCCTCTCCGCTTTCGACTCGCGTATGAATTCGAGTATCATATACACGACGAGCATTATCTCGCCGACAGTAACGAACGAGTCCGCGCCGTTGAAAACGGCGAAATGTATGAGTCTGAAGTCGATGAAGTCGACGACGTAGCCGAGCATCACGCGGTCTATCATATTTCCGATGCCGCCGCCCAGTATCATCGCCATGCACACGCAGGCAAACGGGTACCGTTTCCTGTATACCGCTATTACGATAGGCAGGAGTATTATCGCCGCCGCCGACACGATCATGAACACCCAGCGCGAGTCCTTCATCATGCCGAACGCAGCGCCCGTGTTCTCCACATACGTAAGATGCAGAACGCCGTCGATGAGCGGGTACGTTTCAATGCCGGACAGTCCCGAGACGGCCAGCCGCTTCGTCACCTGATCGATGACGACGACCGCCGCCGCGATAAGATAGTATATGATCAACGTCATGCGTCGATTTTTGCGACAGTCTCCGCGCAGCGGCGGCAAAGCACATCGCCGTCATGGTCGTGTACGCAGTCGGAGGAATACTTCCAGCAGCGGTCGCATCTCTCGCCGTCAGCGGGCGACACGAGCACGGCGATGCCCGCGTCCGTCTCGCTCACATACGCGCCATCGGGCGCGTCCTCGCCGACGTGCAGCTTCACGCCCGACGTGATGAACACGTCCTCAAGCTCCGCTTCGGTGAACGACGCAAGCTCGTCGTATCTTTCCTTATCGGCGAAGTATACGTCCACCTTCGCGTCGAGCGACTTGCCTATCAGCTTCGCCGCGCGCGCCACCTCGAGCGCCGCCATTACCGCGTCGCGCTCGGAGAGCATGCTTTCGTACCGCGACGTCACGTCCGCGAACTCGCGCGCCTCCGTATACTCGGGCAGCATGTTGCAGAATACGCTTTCCTTTACGTCGCCGTCGAGATGCGGCATAGCCTGCCATATCTCCTCGGCGGTGAATGCGATGAGCGGCGCGACAAGTCTGACGAGCGAATGAAGTATCGTATACATCGCCGTCTGCGCCGAACGGCGCGCCTTGCTCTTCGCGCCCTCGGTATAGACGCGGTCCTTCGTTATGTCGATGTAGAGCTTCGACATATCTATAGTGCAGAAATTGTTTATCGAATGATATACGATGTGGAACTCATAGCTGTCGTACGCCTCGCGAACGGTTTTGGAAAGGCTGTTCAGCTTCGAGATCGCCCACTTGTCTATGTCGTAGAGCTCGCACTCATGCACCATGTCCGCGTTCGGGTCGAAGTCGCCTATATTGGCGAGCAGGATGCGCGCCGTGTTCCTTATCTTGCGGTACGTCTCGGAGAGCTGCTTGAAGATGTTGTCGGAAACTCTCACGTCGACTCTGTAATCGCTCGACGCGACCCACATGCGGACGAGATCCGCCCCGTACTTCTTTATGACGTCCTCCGGCGCGATGCTGTTGCCGAGCGACTTGTGCATAGCTTTGCCCTCGCCGTCGACGGTCCAGCCGTGAGTTAAAACCGTCTTATACGGCGCCTTCGCGCCCTCTCCCGCGCCGACCGAGGTCAAAAGCGACGACTGGAACCAGCCGCGGTACTGGTCCGCGCCCTCGAGGTACATGTCTGCAGGATAGTGTACGTTCTCGTCGCCCTCGATGACGGCGAAATGGCTCGAACCGGAGTCGAACCAACCGTCGAGCGTGTCCGTCTCCTTCTCGAAATGACTGCTCCCGCAGTGCGGGCACTTAAAGCCGTCGGGCAGTATCTCCGCCGCTTCGTGCAGATACCACGCGTTAGAACCCTCGCGTCCGAACAAATCTGACACTGCCTCTATCGTTTCGGGCGTGCAGACCACGTGACCGCAGTCCGAGCAGTAGAACACCGGTATCGGCAGTCCCCAGTGGCGCTGGCGCGATATGCACCAGTCCGTGCGCTCTCTCATCATCGAGCGGATGCGGTCGCCGCCCCATGCGGGCAGCCATTCGACGTTCTCCGTCGCCGCGACAGCGTCCTCTATGAACGACGAAACGGAGCAGAACCACTGCGACGTCGCGCGGAATATGATCGGACTCTTGCATCTCCAGCAGTGCGGATAGCTGTGGACGACGTCCTCCGACGCGAACAAAGCTCCCGACTCCTTCATGTCGGCGAGTATAGCCGCGTTCGACTCGTCGTAGCGCATACCCGCGTACTTGCCGGCGTCCGCAGTCTGATATCCCCTGTCGTCGACGGGGACGATTATGTCTATGTTATACTTTTTGCACGTCACATAGTCGTCGGCGCCGAAGCCCGGAGCCGTGTGGACGCAGCCCGTGCCGCTGTCCATCGTGACGTAGTCGGCGTTGAGAAGCACCGAATCGCGGTCGAGGAACGGATGACGCGCGCGCATGAACTCGAAGCTGTCGCCGCGAAGCGTCTTTACTATCTCGTAGCTGTCGACTCCGCCCTCTCTCATCGTCTTTTCGCACAGCGCCTCGGCGACGATGTAGTATTCGCCGTTCGACGCTTTTACAGCGACGTAATTCTCGACCGGCGACAGCGCTATCGCGAGGTTGCCCGGCAGCGTCCACGTCGTCGTCGTCCAGATTATGACGTACGTTTTTTCGGGATCGCAGACGTCGAAAAGCAGTCCCTTGTCGTCGACGAGCTTGAACTTGACGTATATAGACGTACACGGGTCGTCCTGATACTCGATCTCGGCCTCGGCGAGAGCTGTCTCGTCGTGCGGGCACCAGTACACGGGCTTGAGTCCGCGGTAGATGTATCCGCGCTCGAACATCTTGCCGAACACCTTGACCTCGCGCGCCTCGAACTGTTTCGACATCGTCAGATACGGATGCTCCCAGTCGCCCGATACACCGAGACGGCGGAACGAGGTGCGCTGTATATCAACATAGTCGCGGGCGAATTTCTCGCACGCGTCGCGGAACTCCGGTATCGACATCTTCTTTCTGTCGAGCTTGTTTTTCTTTATGATGGCGGACTCTATCGGCATGCCATGGTTGTCCCAGCCCGGCGTATAAGGAACGCGATACCCCTCCATAGTCTTGGATTTGTTGATGAAATCCTTGAGTATTTTATTCATCGCCGTGCCCATGTGAATATTTCCGTTCGAGAACGGAGGACCGTCGTGGAGCACGAACAGCTCGCAACCCTCGCGGGCGTCGAGCATCTTGTGATAGAGGTCGATATCGTCCCAGTATTTGAGCATTCCGGGCTCGCGCTCGGGCAGATTTGCTCTCATCGGGAAATCGGTCTTCGGCAGATTCAGTGTGCCGGTGTAATCCTTTGCCATAAAGGTGAACTCCTTAGTTGTTTGTCGTATATGTATGCGGCGGTTTTACTTCTTGCCGCTGTCGAATGTATAGTGATATTGGTCGTACTCGTGCTGCGTGAGGTCGTCATCGTCGTCGTCCTCATCGTATGCGGCGCGCAGAGCGTCGAGTATCGCCTGATCCTCGTCATGACGCCTTGCGGCGCGCTTCAGTCTCATGCGGTAGACGCGGCGCGCGTACTGTGTCTGCGGAGCCGAGGCAGCGTCCGTATTGTCCGAACTGTCCGCATCATCTGCATCATCAATGCTGTCGATAGTTTCGATTGCTTCGACCGTTTCTACATCTTCGGCGGCATTAGATGCATTTGATGCATCCGCATTTTCCTCGTCCGCAGTATCAAAGCTGAACCCGAACTCGTCCTCACTGTCGTCTTCCGCAGCGCCGTTTTCATTTCGTCCCGAGCTTTCGATCTCGTCGAAGTCGAGCGACACGTCGATGCCGTCGTATACGTTCGTGTCTTTAGCGTTAGACTCTTGCGCGTCCTGCGGCTTGATGTCGAAGCTTGCGAGGACTGCCTCGATTGTCGCCGCTATATCTTCGTCGCCGTGCGCCGGCGTCTCCGCGCCGTCAACGTCGCCTGTATCTATGTCTATATCGTCCGTATCGGTTATTTCCGCCGCGTCCGCCTGTTCGTCCGCGGCTTTGCCGATATCTCCGATATCGTCGAGATGCGAGAATATATTTTCGAGATCGCCGAACTGCTCCGTCCCGGTCTCGGCAGCGACGTCCTGATCGTTATTTTCGGATTTGAGTGCTGTTTCGACTTCGTCTGCGGTGACTGCAACGTCTGCGGCGCCGTCTGATTCGGACTCGTCGATCTCGGCTTCCCCCTCTTCCTCAGTTCCATTGTCTCCGTCGTCTCCGTCGCCTTCGACACGAAAGGGCTCCGGTATTTCCTCATCCGCATCGGGATCCCACACGGGATCCGCCGCGACGTTGTTCACCGGCAGCGCCTCCGCCGCCTTTGATGCCGCTTGCGCTATCGCTTCCGCAAGCGCATTCTTCAGCTCGTCGTTTTTGACTTTAAGCTCGTCGCGTTCTGCCGTGATCGCTTCCATCTGCGCCTCGAGCTCCGCTATTCGACCTTTCAGCACTTCGGCCTCGTTCACCGACACCGCGAGCCTTGCTTCCGCGTCCGCGTTCTCCGCGCATTTGCTCTTTATGTAGTCGAGAAATTCGTCGACCTCGGCGGGCGTATATCCGCCGACGCTGCGCGAGAATTTCGCGTTCTCTATTTCCACCGGCAACAGCATTTCGTATCCTCCGTCAAATATATTTTTCCGCCGACAGCCGCAGCCGTCCGCGTCTTGTTGTCCTGTCCGTTCCGTTCACGCGGAACTTGCCCTCGCCGCGCACCGACACGACGTCGCCCTCCGCTATCTCCGCGTCGGGTTTATAAAGCGTCTCGTAATTGACCTCGACGAGCCCCTGCAAAATGAGCGATTTCGCGCGTTCGCGCGAAGTATTGCACAGCGCCGCGACGACGCAGTCCGCTCTCATCGACGCGACCGTGTCCGATATCGGCTCCGTTTTGCGCGCCGCGCTGAATCCGTCCAGCAACATGTCGAGCGCGAGCTTTTGCACCTTTACGGCGTCCGAGCCTATGCGCGAAAGATTCTCCGCGATATAGCCCGCCATTTCCGCGTCGCAGAACACATACGCGCCGGGCGCGTCGTCGTCTACTATAATATCGCCGAGAACGGCGCGCTTTATGCCGAGCGACAGTATCGCGCCCATAAAATCGCGGTGACCGAGTGTTCTGTACCCGCTGCCCTCTATGCGCAAAACGGCGATATCGTCCGCCGCCGCTTCCTTCGCCGCCGACTCGGCGGACTCCCACAGCATATAGTCGGGCAGACAGTAAAGCCGCCTGCGCTCCGCGTCCGCGTACCCGCCGTAAAACGCGTACGTGCCGCGGTAACCGCCGTGCGCGAGGATCGCGTCGGCGTCGTGTATCTCCTTCGGCGAGAGAAAATCTCCCGACGCGAAAACTCCGCCTGCGGCGCGTTTCGCGAGCTCGAGCGTTCGCTTTTCGAAAAGCTCGCCTTCCTTGTCTTTTTCCATATCCGTTAAAGCTCTATACCGCGCTCAGAATAAGCTCAAAAACGCTGACTATGACGTACGCGGCTATAAACGATATGTCTATCGGCAGCGACGAGTCCGGCATTATTTTGTCTACTATCTTTCGCACGGGCGCGATAACGGGTTCCGTCATGAACTCGACGGCGCCGTATACAGAATCACCGACAGGTATCCACGAGAGTATCGCGCGCAAAAAGAGCAGCGCCATCTCCGCCCTTAAAAAAGCGAGAGCTGCCGTTTTGACAAACAGTATTATCATTCGTTGTTACGGGTAAAACGCCGCGCCCGCAGACCCGGAAGCGGCGTGTTTATCGCCTTTATTTTTTACTTTCGCCGATCAGTACGTGTAGCCCGCGTCGTCGTCCGACGTCGGCTGCTGCTGCGGACGGCGCTGCTCGCGGAGCTGATCGCCGCTCACGTCGACGTTGCTCGGCGTGATGATGTACGCGTTGTTCGCTATTCTTTTGAGAGATCCGTCTATCGAGTATGCGACACCGGAGAGGAAGTCGATAAGACGGCGCGCCGTCTCCTTGTTCGTCGCCTCGAGGTTGAGGACGACCGTGCGCTGGGAGAGAAGATGATCCGCGATCTGGTTGACGGAGCCGAAGCTCTCGGGACGGATGACCTTCATCTGGAGCGCGGAGCCACCTATATTTATGCCGCCCATCATAGCGGGAGCCGCCGGCTGCGTCGGCTGCTGATAACCGCGTCCGCCGTACTGATCGTTGGAAGGCGCCGAATAGCCGCCGCCCACATACTGCGTCTGCGAGTTATCGACAGGCTGTGAGTTCTGCGCGTCCGCGTCGCTCTCGTATCCGCCGCCAATCACATCATCGTAGTAGCCGTCGTCTTCGTAGTTGTTGTCATCGTAGCCGTCGACGCCTGTGATCTTCTTTATCTTATCCATGAATCCCATTTTATTTATCCTCCGATAACTTTATTGTCACGGGACGAGCCGTTCACCGAAAAGCGCGCGTCCGACGCGGACCGCAGTTGCACCCGACGCGGCTGCGTATTCGTAGCTGTCGCTCATTCCCATTGATAATACGGGTTCTATTATATTATGCCGTGTTTTTCGCAAAAAGTCAACAAATATAGCGTAAGTTTCTTCAAAATATTTAAGATAATCCGTTTTTTCGACGCATTTCGGCGCCATCGTCATCACACCTCGCACAAAAATCGACTCGAGCTCCTCGATCTCGAGCGCGAACTTCACCGCGTCCTCCGGCATAACGCCGCCCTTCGCCTCCTCGCGTCCGATGTTTATCTCGCACAGAACGTCCGTGACGACGCCCGTCTTCTTCGACACGCGGTCTATCTCGCGCGCCAGCTTCACGCTGTCGACGGAGTGTATCACCGACGCCTTGCCGACGACGCTGTGCACCTTGTTAGTCTGGAGCGTGCCGATGAAGTGTACGTTTAAGCTCTTGTCGAGTTTTTCGTACTTTTCCGTCAGCTCCTGCACTCTGTTTTCGCCGATATCGGTAAGTCCGAGCTCGGACGCGGCAAAGTTTATGACCTCGACCGGCACCGTCTTTGTCGCCGCTATCAGAAGCGGCGTCTTTCTTCCCGCCTTTGCCGCCGCACGCTCGAGATTTTCGCGCACGCGCGCGAAATTATCGCGTATCACGTCTGTGTCATATCCGCATATGATCTCGCCCATTTTGTTTTCGTCACCGTACCTTTCTCACGCGCCCACTATCTTGCCGTCGTACAGTCCGCGCGCCGAAACTATGACCTGGTCGTATAGCTGCAAAAACGGCACCGACGCGTATTCGGGCGGCTTTTCAGTCTCTGGCGGCTCCGTCTCTTTAACGACGCCGCCGTCGCCTATCCCGGGGAAGGCGGCATAGTCCTCGACCTCGACAGTCTCGTCCGCGTGACTGTCGCACAGAACGTATCCGTCCTGTGACAGCACTATCTCGATCCGTCTGAAATATACGACCTGACCGTACAGTATGTAAACGCCGTTTACGTCGTCGTCCCCGTATTTGACGACGCGCACCGCCGATATCGGCACGCGGTAGCCCTCGTACGACTGCACCGTCACCGTGACAGGCTGCATTCGCGTATACGAGAAGTCCTCCGGCATGACCGAGCACGCAAATATCACCGCGGCGCGGCTCTCATCGTCCGTGCCCTTGACTGTCAGAACGCGGCTGCACGTCATCGGCAGCGTTACGCCCTCGGAGCCGAACATGATGTCGTACGATTTACCTTCGGTGAAATAAAGCGCCGTTCTGCGGTCGGTCGTGACCGCCGCATACCACATATAGTCCGTCACGAGCTTGCCTATCGCATCCGTGCCCGTCTTCACCGACGCTTCCGTCATCGCATATATGTCGTCGAGCGTTACCTCGTCAATATCGTCGAACGCGAACGCGTCCTCGTAGCCGTCGACGTCGTAGAAGAAATACGCGCTCTTGTCCGTCACGATCGTTCTCGCCACATCGGTGAGCTGCGAGGTGAGCGACTTCCTCTCCGCGCGCAGCGACGCGATCTCGCCGTCAAAGCCGTCTATTTTGCCCGTCACTATGTCGTGGCGGCTGAGCTCGGATAAAAGCTGAGCCGACGCCGCGCTTGCCGATGCGATATCGCCCTCGGCGACTCGCCTGCTGACGCTTACGGTCAGCTCGCGTATGTTCGCCTCGATGTTCGTCGCATCCGACACGGACGAATACCTCGCCCCCGACTGCACGGCTTCGAGACGCTTTATCTGCGCGTCTATCTCCGCTATCCGCTCGCGTATGCCGCCGGCGCCGCCTCTGCAAATGTCCGCGACCTCGTCGCCGACCGCGACCTTTTCGCCGTCGCCGACGAGATAATTCACCGTGCCGTCGGCTCCCGCGCCGACGACCTCCTCATGGCGCATTATATACGCGTCGAGCGTCACCGACTCGGAGAACGTGTCGATGTACGCGGTCTGCGTCTCTATGTCGGCGGTGAAGCCGCGCACCATGTGTACGCCCACGTACACTATCACGCCGATCGCGAGCACCGATACGAAAACGTACAGCACGACGCGCTTCAGATATTCGCGATCCACGTGACTCCTTTCCCGAAGTCCCGACCGATGCGCTTTTTAATGCGCTGTCCCGGAGGTTTTTACGACTTCGTTATAATATTCTACGGCTGCGGCGAGCATCTCGTCCTCCGACATCTCGTCCGCGTAAAGCCATTTGATGTAATCCTTTTTATAAAACCACGTCGCCTGACGCTTCGCGTACCGGCACGTATCGTAGTAGAGCCTGTCAACGGCTTCGTCGATCGTTTCCTCGCCGCGCAGATACGGCACGAATTCCTTGTATCCTATCGCCTGCGACGCGGCGGAGCCGTTCGTCAGCATGCCAGCCTCATAAAGAGTCCTCGCCTCGTCGACAAGTCCCGATTTTATCATCTTCTCGCACCGCTTTCGTATCGCTGTGCGGTGACGCTCGCGGTCGCGGTAGCGCACGCCCAAAACGGCGATGCCGGGAATGATGCCGCCCGTTCTCGACTCCGCGTCCCACTCGCTTTTCGGTCTGCCGGTTCGGATGTATATTTCAAGCGCTCTTGCGACACGGCGCACGTTGTTTTTGTGTATCGCGTCTGCGGACGCTGCATCTACCGCCGCGAGCCGCTCGTGGAGCGCGTCCGCGCCGTTCTGCGCCGCGTATGCGTAAAGCTCGTTCCGCACGTCGTCGCCGCTTTCGTCCTCGACGCTGTACTTGTTGTCGTATACAACTGCGTCAAGGTAAAGTCCCGTGCCGCCGCAGATGACGGGGACGCGATCCCGCGACTCTATCTCGTCGATCACGCGCCGCGCCGCTTCTCCGTACTCGGCGGCGGAATAGCCGTTTTCTATATCGGCGACGTCGAACATGTGGTGCGGCACGCGCGCGCGGTCCGACGGCGACGGCTTTGCCGTGCCTATCTCCATGCCGCGGTATATCTGCATCGAGTCGCAGTTGACGATCTCGCCGTTCATCGTCTCTGCGATCCTTATCGCCAGCTTCGACTTGCCCGTAGCTGTCGCCCCGCATACAGCGACTGCGCGCATCTCGCCCACTCTCCCCTTTTATTATTCTAACATTTATACCACAAAATCTCCTGTTTGTCAAGTGCCAAAGACGCTTTGACGCGGAAAAGGGAGCCGTTCTGCGGCTCCCTTTTCGTTTTTACGATCACGAGGCTGTTTATCAGAAATGCGCCTCATAGTAGAAATAGTGGTTCCCGAGCGGTTCGACATAGTATTCATTGTCGCCGTCAGACTGCACATATCTGTATCCGTCCCCGTCCGCGACAAGCTCGTCGCGCGGTCCCGCAACGTCGACGGCGCAGAGATCGTCATTTTCGGAATAGAATATGCCGTAATAATTTGTGCTCGAGCCGAGACCGTTGCCGCCGCACTTTATATCTACATGATCATCCTTCACCGAAACTTCCCAGACGCCGTTTATTTTTTCAAGGTTCGCAAAGTCTCCGCTTGACGCGGCGTCGATAAACAGTTCCTCGTTTTTTGTGTAGAGGTTTTCAATGCTCTCTTTCGACGTCAGATTGTTTATACATGATGTAAGCAGAAAGACAAGCGAGAGGGCGGCAATGCAAAGAATTCTTTTCATATTTTACACTCACATTCTGTCTCAAAATACTACTTTTTATTTTTCGAAAACGGCGGTCCGATTCTGCCCCCCTGCGTTTATGTTTCCTTTATCAGCTTCGCGAAGCTCGCCATGAGCTTTTTCGTGCCGACGTCGTCGAATATTATCTCGTACATGACGTCGCCGCCCATCATCGTCGCCGATATTATCTCGCCGCGCCCGAACGTGCGGTGGCGCACTATCGTTCCCGGCGCAAACGTCACCGTCGGCGCTGTGACCTTGTGTATCTCCACCTTCACGCCCGCGCCGTCGCGGAACTGCGGCTTCTGCTTCATCGCCTCTCTCTCGGCGCGGAACTGCTCGCGCATAAGCTCGCGCTGACGTCGTTTCTCCGCCGACAGGTCGTCGATGCATTCGGGCGGCATCTCGGCGATGAACCGCGACGGCGGATTATACCTCGTCTGCCCGTACAGCATGCGCGAGTGTGCGCGCGTGATGTAAAGCCGACGCTTCGCCCTCGTCACCGCGACGTAGGCGAGCCGCCTCTCCTCCTCGAGCTCGGATTCAATGCTCGCCGACTGCATGCCGGGGAATATTCCGTCCTCCATGCCGGGAAGAAACACGATAGGGAATTCGAGTCCCTTCGCGCTGTGTATCGTCATCAAAACGACGGCGTCGGCGGTCTCGTCGTATTTGTCCACATCCGAGACGAGCGCCACCTCCTCGAGAAATCCCGACAGCGTCGCGTCCTCGTTCGACTGCCCGTACTCGTATGCATTCGATATGAGCTGCTCGACGTTTTCGAGCCTGTCGCGCTCCGCCTCGCCGCCCGCGACGAGCATTTCACGGTACCCGGTCAGCTCGAGCGTTCGGTCTATCGTCTCCGCGACTGTCGCCGACGCGGCGAATTCGCGCAGCGTCTCCATTATGTCGACAAACGACTTCATCGCCGCCGCGCTCCTTGCGAGCGCTATGTACCCGTCCGCGTCGGCTATGACGTCGTAGAGCGACCTACCCTCGACTGCCGCTATCTGCTCCGCCGCAGCGACTGCCGCCGCACCTATCTTGCGCTTCGGCTCGTTTATGATGCGCTTGAGGCGCACGGCGTCGTTTTTGTTCTCGATGACGCAGAGATACGCGATGACGTCACGTATTTCCTTGCGGTCGTAGAAGCGAAGCCCGCCGAGCATGCGGTACGGCATGCCCGCCTTCGCGAACGCCGTCTCTATCGGCGACGACTGCGCGTTCATGCGGTAGAGCACAGCGAAATCTTTGTACGTTGCCTCGCCCGCCGAAACAGCCGCCTCGACGGTGTCCGCTATGTACTTCGCCTCGTCGTTTTGGTTGTCGAGCTCGGACAGCGTTATCTTCGCACCCTCCTCGCCGTCGCACCACAGATTCTTGCCTCGGCGTCCCTTGTTCTTCGCTATAAGCGAATTCGCCGCTTTGAGTATCGTCGCCGTCGAGCGGTAATTCTGCTCGAGCTTGATTATCTTCACGTCCTCGTACTCGCGGTCAAATCCGAGTATGTTCTCTATCGTCGCGCCGCGGAACTTGTATATGCTCTGGTCGTCGTCGCCGACGACCATGAGGTTGTTGTGTTCGCCCGTCAGAAGCGCTGTCAGCCTGAACTGCGCGTAGTTCGTGTCCTGATACTCGTCGACGGAGACGTAGCGGAACTTGCGGCGGTAGTAGTCGCGTACGTCCTCATGCTCGGACAGAAGCGTCACCGTCGCCATGATTATGTCGTCGAAGTCGAGCGCGTTCGACGCGCGCAGCCGCGACTCGTACATTTTGTATATCTCCGCAATTTTCTCCGTGCGGAAATCCCCGTTCGCATGCGCGGACGCGTCGAACTGCTCGCACGTCATAAGTTTGTCCTTCGCGCGCGATATCGTGTTCATGACGGCGCGTATCGGCATCGTTTTTTCGTCTATCGACAAGTCCTTCATGCAGTCGGAGACGAGCTTTTTCGTGTCGTCGGTGTCGTAGACGGTGAATCCGCGCGAATATCCGACAAGGTCGCCGTGCGCGCGCAGTATGCGCATGCATATCGAGTGGAACGTGCCCGCCCATATGTCGCCGGCGCCGCCGTCTATATCGACTCCCTCGAGCGCTGATGCAAGCCGCGACTTTATCTCTCCCGCTGCCTTGTTCGTGAACGTGATCGCGAGCATCGCCCACGGCGGACACTTCGCGTGCGCGAAGTCGGGCAGTATCATCTCCTCGATCTCGCGCGGCGACAACGTTTTGAGCGCGTATTCATATCGTAAAAGCGTGCTCTCGTCTGCGTCGTCGGGCACGTATTCGGACTCGAACCCGTCGCCGTACTTGATTATATGCACGATGCGCCTGACGAGCACCGTCGTTTTTCCGCTGCCCGCGCCCGCAAGCACGAGAAGCGGTCCCGACACAGTCGTGACCGCTTGGCGCTGCATGTCGTTTAAGTCCGCGTATGCGCGGAAGAACAGCATGCGTTTGAGTTTCAGATATTTTTCTCTATATTCCTTAGTCTGCAAATGATTTACTCCTGTGCGGACAGATCGAATACGGGTCTGCCGTCGCTGTCAAAGCTGATCTCCATGACGTGAGCGTGGCGGTTCGGGTCGTAGAGCGGGTCGCCCACTATCTTTTCATACGGGCGCGCGTGATATATGGAAAGTACGGTCTTTCCGTCCTCCGCGACCGTGAAGCAGTTGTGGCCGGGACCGAATACGCCGCGTTCCGCGTCCGTTTCGAGGACGGGGTGTCTCGACTTGCGCCACGAATTGCGGTCGAGCAGGTCGGCGCCTCTGTCCGCCTCCATCATGCCCATGCAGTAGCAGGCTCCCGTCGCCGACGACGAGAATGTGACGAATATTTTCTTATCGGAGATGAGCGCGTACGGTCCCTCGTCGACCCAGAAGCCGATGCGCTCCCAGTCGTAGTCCGGCG
>CANPXS010000029.1 GCA_947586625.1 uncultured Clostridia bacterium
TCATCATGACGCGCGTCATGATGAGCATGTTGAGCACGACGTAGATGGAGTCGGTGAGCTCGATGCCTATTTTAGCGAAGTCGGAGCCGACGACGCCCATCGAATACGGGATAACGTACATCGTCTTGCCCTTCATTGCGCCGGTGTAGAGCTTCTTCAGCGTCGCGTACATCTCAACGGGGTCGACCCAGTTGTTGATGTTGCCCGCCTCTTCCTTGGTAGGCGTGCAGATGAACGTGCGGCCCTCAACGCGCGCGACGTCGTTGACTGCCGTGCGGTGCAGGTAGCAGTTCGGGAGCAGCTCCTCGTTGAGCTTTGTGAGCTCGCCCGTGCTGCATGCCTCGGCTCTGAGCGCCTCAGCCTGCTCCTCGGTACCGTCGATCCAAACGATATTGTCGGGGCAGCACATCTGTCTCATTTCCTCGATCCAGTCGAGGACGTACTTGTTGTTAGTCATACTTTTAGACATACCTATATCTCCTTTTAGAATTTTGATGCACTTTGACGCGGAATATCCCCTAATTCCACCGATAATGATTATATACCATATCGCGCAATATTTCAAGCATGATTTGTCAATATTTTTGTTTTCATTGTCGACGTATGAAAATTAAGAAAACGCGCGTCAAATTACAGCGTATGGGGGAATACGGCGCCGTTCCGATCCGAATTATCGCCGCGGCGAAAAATTTTTGAAAAAATTTTAGAACAAATGTTTGCAATTTCACGAAAAGTGTGGTAGAATCGGTATAGAAGAATTTGTGAAACGGAAGTGCAGACATGACACGTGAACCACTCAACGAAAAAGAACGCGCCGTCTACGACTACATCGCGGAGTCGATACGGAAGAACGGCTTTTCGCCGAGCGTGCGCGACATACGCACGACGCTCGGCTTCAAAAGCACCTCGACTGTCCACACATATCTCGGGCGGCTCGAGGACAAGGGCTATATAATCAAGGAGGACGGCAAGAGCCGCACGCTCCGCACGACGTCGCAGAAGGCGACGGTCCGTCTGCCCGTTATAGGGCGCATCGCGGCAGGTCAGCCGATCCTTGCCGCCGAGGTATACGACGACGCCGACACTGTCGAGATCTCGCTCGAGGGCAAATATGACGCCGACGAGCTGTTCGCGCTGCGCGTCGCCGGCGAGAGCATGATCGACGCCGGCATACTCGACGGCGACGTCATCATCGTCCGCCGCACGCCGCAGGCTGACAACGGCGACATCGTCGTCGCGATGGTGGACGACTCGGCGACCGTCAAGCGCTTCTTCCGCGAGGACGGTCATTTCCGCCTCCAGCCCGAGAACCGCACGATGCAGCCTATAATCGTCGACGAAGTCGCCGTCCTCGGCCGAGTCGTCGCGTCGGTGAGGTATTATTGATATTATTTTTGTCGGGGGGGAACCTTTTTGACAAAAGGTTTCCCCCCGACGCCCCCCTTCTAAAACTGTGACATTTAATATTTGAGAATAGATGAGATTTTGTGCAGACGGGCATAAAGAAAGCAGACGGGTTTCGTCTGCTTTTTGTGTATGGGGGTATGAACTGCCTGAAAGATAAACGGAAAGTTGCCTATTTCTTCTTTTTCGGTTTTGGCGCCGGCAGTTCCTCATACATGGCGTTGAATAAACCTGTCAAAAACTCTCTGTTATCGACTTCATCTACCCGCAGCATCTCTTTTGCTCCCTCATAGGGCAATTCATATGTCGCTGTCGGCATACAGCTGATCGCTGCTTTTACCGGTTTTACAAGCAGTCTGTCATCATAGATACCGCCTGCGATCTTGCCACGGTAATAGATGATAAATTCTCCCATCAAAGCCCGAACCGTAATTTCATCGAGTTCGGATAATTGATCTAAAATAAAATTTAAATATTCTTTACTTGACGCCATTATTCCGCCTCAAATGTCGATTTAACCTCATTATTTCAGATTATCTTCTCATCTTCTCACGCTGGCGAAAATCGTCCCGGATATATCCGTAAATATTGTAAGTGCAGTAGTTATTGACCATCTTTCCGTTTCTGATACAGCCTTCAAGTGTAAATCCGCATTTCCTTAAAACTGCATTTGACGCCATGTTTTCTACGTCTGCTTCTGCATGCAATCTGTCGAGCGTTGTTTCTGAAAAGATAAAATTCACGACTTTGGTTAATGCCTCGGTACAAACTCCACGGTTCCAGCAGGCAGGATCTATTCTATATGCGATCTTGCCCAGTCTGTCATTTTCTACATCGAATACTTCTATAATTCCGATTACTCTATGATTCTCTTTACTTTCAATCCCCCATGTGAAATCATGGGACGGTTTGCGCTTAACATGTGGTCTCGGGTCAATAAACAGAAGCTCCGGATTTTTCTCGTCTTTGCTCGCAGGGCGTTCCCAATATTGATAAACAATGTCCGACCCCAGCCATTCACGTAAATCGTCAATATCATTTGGTGTCAGTTTGCGCAAAAAGAACCGTTCTGTTTCAAGTACGGGAATCCACAAATATTCTTTCAGCATAAATCTCACCTATTGCGTCTGCGTTGTGTGTATGGAAGTGCGAATATTAAAAACTGTTTGAAAGATAAACGATAATTGATTACTTCTTATCCTTGAAAATCGGAACAGAGTTTATCATAATAGATATAATAACGCAAACCCATAATGCTATACTCATAGTAGGGAGTATATCCATAAGACCGCCCCAATCTTCATTTGCAACGCGTATCGCAGCATCTGAATAAAATGAGCACACCGTCAATGCAGTTAGAGACAAGCTGGCAAAACCAAACCATTTCGATCTTTTATTTTGAAATGACCGCACCAAATTTAATGTTGCAAAAATGATTGCTCCTACACCGATCACTAACCACATATCTTTCCCTCCTCAATTTTTATGTTTGGACTTACCTATGACTTTATCACTGTTCCGCCGAGGTTTCGGCATCGGTCACATACGCTTTTTCGACGAGGTAAACAGCGTCTTATCCCAGACAAGGCTCTGCGTTATATATTCCCTGCCGCTTTTGCCCTCGATGTTGTTTTTATCGTAATACTGTTCGAGCGCCGCGCCGTCCGCAAATCCGTTGTCCTTCGCGTACTGCTCTCTTCCCTCCTCGTACTCGGCGTCCGTTATCGTTATGCCTTCCTTATCGATTATGACGCGCAGTATCATTTCCTCGTACACGAGCGTCTGGCACTGTGCCCTGACGCCCGCTTCAAACTCGTCGAGCGTAGAATTGTTCGCCTTGCAGTATTCCTCGAGCGTCATATCGTAGCTTTCCGCATACGATTTCGCCTGTTCTATCGTCGCGTTGAATCTCGCGTCGACGACCGCGTCGGGGTATTTTATCAGCTTCGAGTTTTCCATGACCTGCGTCCACACTGCGGTGACCTCTTCCTGAAGCTGCTTTTCGTCCGCTTCCTCGCGCAGCTTTGTGCGGATAGATTCCTCATATTCCGCGATAGTCGAGTACGCGGTCTTTTCCGCGACGAGCGCGTCCGTATACTCGGGCATCTCGGGGCGCGTGCCCGATTCTATTTTCACGACGAAGCGCGTGTTGACGTTTGAAAGCGCGGGGTTGTTCTTATATCCGTCGGGGAACACGATGTCGAACTCGAATTCTTCGCCAATCTTGTGACCGATGAGATTCGATTCAAAGCCGGGTATCATGCCGCCCGAGCCTATCTCGACGCTCGACGGGTTGCCCTCGGTCGACGTGAAATGCTCGCCGTCCTCCCAGCCGTCGAATTCACCGTCGATGTAGCCGTCGAACTGTATCCGTACCGTATCGAGATTCGCAGTCTCGTCGTTCTCGGTAAGCGCGCGCGTCGTGGCGAACTGCTTGAGCCATATGTTGACCTCGTTCTGCACCATATCGTCGTCGACGGTGACGACCGAGCGCGGGATCGTGACGCCTATGTAATCGCCGACCGTGACGTAATCTTCAAGGTTGTCGTAGTCGTCAAGGTTTGCCGACTGTTTTGAGCATGCGGCGAGAACCGCTATATTCACGACTGCGAGCGCGAGCGCTATCGAACGTTTGAACAGCTTCATTATTATCATTCTCCCATAAATAAAACACGGGCAGCGACGCCACACATCATGGCGCACGCCGTCTTTTTTTCATTATATCCCCGAACGCAGTCATTGTCAAGACATAAGCGGGCGAAACTTTCGTGAAGCTTCGCCCGCAGAGGATCATTTCATTTTTTTGCATATGAGCGCGCATACTATAAGCATGACAGGGAAAATTATCGCCGCTGACAGTCCGTATGTGAAGCTGTCGCCGAACATGCCTGACACGGCGCCGACGAGCGTCGGTCCGCCCGCGCATCCGACATCTCCCGCAAGAGCTAAAAGCGCGAACATCGCGGTCCCGCCGCCCTTGCATTTGACGTTGGCGATGCTGAATATGCCCGGCCACAGTATGCCGACCGACAGTCCGCACAGCGCGCAGCCGACGAGCGCTATTATCGGTATCGGCGAAAACGCCGATATCGCATACGACAGAATGCAGACGAAGCCGCAGCCGACTATGCTTTTAAGCAGGTCGACACGTCCCCCCATTTTGGCGTAGAACGAGCGCGCCGTTCCCTGCAGCGCCGCAAACATGCACGGACCGACTATGTCGCCGACCGTTTTGGTGACGCCAAGCCCGCGCTCCGCGAACGTCGACGCCCACTGTATCATTCCCTGCTCCGACGCGCCCGCCGCGATCATCAGAAGCACGAATATCCAGAATATGCGGCGCGACAAAAGCTCGTGAAGCGGCATGCTCTCGCCCTCCGCTTCCGCAAGCGTCAAAATCGGCACGCGCGTGAACATCACCGCCGTCGCTATCGGCAGTATCGCCCACACGCACGAGAGCACGCGCCAGCAGCCCGTGCCGAACACGGCGAATACGCCGGTCGAGATGAGTATGACCGCGACGGTGCCCCAGCAGTAAAACGAGTGCAGCAGACTCATCGACGACGCCTTGTTCTCCGTCGGCGTCGCCTCGACGATGGGGCTGATGAGCACCTCTATCATGCCGCCGCCGATTGCGTAAAAGACGACGGACAAAAGCAGTCCCGCGATGGGCGGCATAATATAAGGAAAGACCGCGAGCCCGACGAGTCCCGCCGCCGAGAACATGTGCGCGGCGACGATGGCGGAGCGGTACCCTATTTTATCTACCCACTTCGCCGAGATGAGGTCGACGAGGAGCTGAATCGTGAAATTGAGCGTGACGAGCAGCGTTATCTGCGAGAGCGGTATGCCGAACGTGTCGTGAAACGTGACGAAGAGGAGCGGCGAAAAGTTGTTTCCCGCCGCCTGCGTTATGTAACCGAGGTAACACGCGTAAAGCGTGCGCTTATATTTGGCGTTTTCTTTGCTTGCGGAAACGGCGGAAACATCGCCGCTTGCGCTCTTTGTATTTTTCATACTTTATTCTCCGAATTTTGCATCGAGTGATATTTTATACCGCGCGGGCGGATTTTGCAATAGAAAAATCGCTCGCGCGTGAAATTAGTCCTTTTGCACGACGGTAAAACGTACTTGAAAAATTTTTTGACTTTTTTGAAAAAAGTTCTTGACATTCTTTGACCTTCGTGATATACTGTCAATAGTCAAAGAAAGTCAAAGTCAATGTGAGGCGAATAAAAATGGATAAGGGTGATAAGTTATGACGATATCGGATTATATCGCGTCGCTCATCGAGCAGATGCTCGAAGAAGGCGGCGGCGAGGTCGAAATGCGGCGCTCTGACCTCGCGACAAGAGTCGGCTGCGTGCCGAGCCAGATCAATTATGTCATCACGTCGCGGTTCACGCCGGAGCGCGGCTACATCACCGAGAGCAGACGAGGCGGCGGCGGCTACATAAGGATAGTACGCAAGTCGATGACGCGCGACGACCGCCTGATGCACTACTTCCACGCGACAGGCGACACGATAGCACAGAACGAGGCGTTCGCCTTCATCTCGAACATGCTCGGCTCCGGAATAATAACGGAGCGTGAAGCGTCCGTGATAGGCACAGCCGTATCGGACAGGGCGTTGTCGTCGCTGCCGCCGCTTTCAAGAAACCGCGTGCGCGCCGACATACTGCGCCACATTATTCTGACGCTGATAAGGTAAAATATCAAAAAGGAGATGATTTTATATGCTTTGCGAAAAATGCGGAAAAAATGAAGCCACGATCCGTTACAGCGAGATCGTGAACGGTAAGAAGACAGAAATGGCGCTCTGCGCCGACTGTGCGAAGGAGATGGGTATATCCGCCGACCCGTTCGACGGGTTCGGCGACATATTCGGAACCGGCTCCCTGCTCTCGAATTTCTTCGGAAACGCGCTGTCGTCGCCGACGCGCAGAAGCTCTGCCGCCGAAAGGCGCTGCCCCGTCTGCGGCGCGTCGATGTATGAGATACAGAAGCTCGGCAAGGTCGGCTGCGCCGAATGTTATACGACGTTTCGAAACGAGCTTTTGCCGACGATACGGCGCATACACGGCGACGTAAAATTCAAAGGCGCATCGCCCGCGTCACCTGTCAACGACGAGGCGGCGAAAAAGGCGCGCGAGCTCGACTCGCTGCGCGACGAGCTGTCTGCGGCAATAAAAAACGAGGACTTCGAACACGCGGCACAGCTCCGCGACAAGATAAGAGAGCTTGAAAAGTAAGGGAGGCGGACACAATGTCATGGTATGCAAATTCTGAAAAGTCGTGCGACACGAGCGTCGTACTATCATCTCGCGTGCGCCTTGCGCGCAACGTATCGGGCATTCCGATGGGCGAGCGCATGTCGGACGAACAGGCGCGCGACATATGCGATCGCGCGGGAGCAGTTTTCACCGGCTTTGACCGCATAGACTTCGACCGTCTCGACCGCGCGACGGCGCAGTCGTATGCGGAGGAGCATCTCGTCAGCGCCGAGTTTGCGTCGTCGACGCGTCCGCACACGCTTTATAAAAACGAGGACGGCGACGTATATGTGATGGTGTGCGAGGAGGACCACTTCCGCATACAGAGCATCACGCCCGGCTATTCGGTCCGCGTCGCGTATGAACGCGCCGCAGGCGCCGCGAATGCTGTCGGCGAAGCATTTCCGATAGCGTTCGATCCCGAGCTCGGCTATCTCACCCACTGCCCCACCAACCTCGGCACCGCGATGCGCGCGTCCGTGATGATGTTTCTGCCGGCGATGACCAGACGCGGCGGTATGCCGCAGCTCTCGCGTCAGCTCGCAAAACTCGGAATGACCGTGCGCGGCATGTACGGAGAGGGGTCGGAGGCGACCGGGTGTCTTTATCAGATTTCAAATCAGATAACGCTCGGCATAAGCGAGGACGAAACGATATCGAAGCTGTGTGAGATCGTCGACTTCATAATCGCGCAGGAGCAGAAGCTGCGCGGCGAGCTCGCGTCGCGCGCGCAGTATGAGACTGCGGACGCGTGCGCACGTGCATACGGCACGCTGACGCACGCGCGGATCATGAGCTGTCGCGAGTTCATGGATCTGTGGGTCGACGCGCGCCTCGGCGTCGCCATGAAAGACAACCTCGACACGGGTATACCCGATAACGTCACGCTGTCGCTGCTCGACACCGCTCTCATAGAATCGCAGCCGTCTGTGCTCACGCTTCTGTCGGGCGGCGGCGAGATGTCGCCGCGCGAGCGCGACATACGGCGCGCAGCGATTTTGCGCGAGCGCTTGTCAGAGAAACGGTAAACGATAGTTTTGACATTCTTGAATTCTTGAAATTTTGATGGAAAGGAAGTAATATTATGGCAAGCAAATTCACCGAAAAGGCAGAGTCGGCGCTCAACAGAGCCGTCGAGTTCGCATCAGATTTCGGTCACACATACGTCGGCTCCGAGCATATCCTGCTCGGGTTGCTCGACACCGCCGACAGCGTCGGCGCGAAGCTTTTGAACGAGCACGGCGCCACCGTCGACGAGGCGGAGCCGATCGTGCGCTCGATATCCGGCACCGGCGACAAGACTAACGTCTCGCCCGCCGACATGACGCCGCGCACGAAGAAGATCATCGAGACGTCCGCGTACGTCTCCGCGCGCGTCGGTCACGGCTACATCGGGACCGAGCATCTGCTCTACGCGCTCCTTTCGGAACGCGGCTGCGTCGCAGTCAAGGTGCTGTCCTCTATGGGCGTCTCTGTCGACGAGCTGCAAGGCGCTGTCGAGAGTTTTCTGACTGGCGGCATCGGCGGCTCCGGCGACGGCGCACAGTCTGACGGCGCGCCGTCGGGCTCGCGCGCGTCATCGTCACGCGGCGCATCTATAAAGAACGCGCCGACGCTGTCGCAGCACGGGCGCGATCTGTGCGCTCTCGCGCGCGACGGCAAGCTCGACCCCATAATCGGGCGCAAGGACGAGATGGATCGCGTGATACAGATACTGTCGCGCCGCACGAAAAACAATCCCTGCCTTATCGGCGAACCCGGCGTCGGTAAGACCGCCGTCGTCGAGGGACTCGCGCAGATGATAGTCGACGGCAGCGTGCCGGACACGCTGCGCGATAAAATTATCGTGACGCTCGACATCTCGTCGATGGTCGCGGGCGCCAAATACCGCGGCGAATTCGAGGAGCGTCTCAAAAACGTGATGTCCGAGGTCGTCAAGAATCCGAACATCATACTCTTTATCGACGAGATACACACCATAATCGGCGCGGGCGCCGCAGAGGGCGCCGTCGACGCCGCCAATATTCTGAAACCCGCGCTCGCAAGAGGCGAGATACAGATAATCGGCGCGACGACGATAGACGAGTACCGCCGCCACATCGAGCACGACGCGGCGCTCGAACGCCGCTTCCAGTCCGTAATGGTCGGCGAGCCGACTCCGGAGGAGGCAGTCGCGATACTTCACGGGCTCCGCGACAAGTACGAGGCGCATCACAAGCTCAAAATATCGGACGAGGCGATAGACGCCGCCGTCAAGCTGTCGGTGCGCTACATCAGCGACAGATTCCTGCCAGACAAGGCCATCGACCTGATCGACGAGGCAGCGTCGCGCATGCGCATATCTCATGTGACGCCGCCCGACGACGTGCGCAAGCTCGAAGACGAGCTGAAAAGCGTCGGCAAGGAAAAGGAGGAGGCAGTCCGCACGCAGGACTTCGAGCGCGCCGGAAAGCTGCGCGACCGCGAACGCGAGATCAAGTCCGAGCTGTCGGAGAAGCAGTCGGCGTGGAAGTCAGAGTCGGACGGCACAACGCTGACTGTCGGCGCAAACGAGATCGCCGAGATAGTCACCGCGTGGACGGGTATACCCGTCGCGAAGCTCGCCGAGACAGAGGGCGAGAGGCTTTTGCACCTCGAGGATATACTGAAGGAACGCGTCATCGGTCAGGACGATGCCGTAGCGTCCGTCGCGCGCGCGATACGCCGCGGACGCACGGGACTCAAGGACCCGAACCGCCCCGTCGGCTCATTCATCTTCCTCGGTCCGACCGGCGTCGGAAAAACGGAGCTGTCAAAGGCGCTCGCCGAGGTCATGTTCGGCGACGAATCGGCGATGATACGCGTCGACATGTCGGAGTACATGGAGAGCTATTCGACGTCGAAGCTGATCGGATCGCCTCCGGGCTATGTCGGCTATGACGAGGGCGGTCAGCTCACCGAAAAGATACGCCGTCACCCGTACTCGGTAGTGCTGTTCGACGAGATCGAAAAGGCGCACCCCGACGTGTTCAACATCCTACTCCAGATACTCGACGACGGTATCCTTACCGACGCGCAGGGACGCCGCGTAGACTTCAAAAACACCGTCATCATCATGACGTCCAATGTCGGTGCGTCCGATATCACCGACCATCGCCCGCTCGGATTCTCGAGCGAGCCGACGACGTCTGACGAGCACGACCGCATAGCGCAGGCTGTGACGGAATCGCTCAAACGGACGTTCAAGCCCGAATTCCTCAACCGCATCGACGAGATAATCGTGTTCAACAAGCTCGACGACAACTGCGTAAAGAAGATAGCGGCGCTTATGCTCGAGCGTGTGCGCCGCCGTATCGCGGAGCGTGGCATCACGGTCACGTTCGGCGACGATGTGACAGCGCTCGTCGCACGCGAGGGCTTCGACCCCGCATACGGCGCGCGTCCGATACGCCGCGCCGTCGTGAGACTCGTCGAGGACACTTTCTCCGAGGCGATGCTCGCCGGCACGGTACACGAGGGCGACACAGTTACCGCGTCCGTCGAGGACGGCAAGGTCGTATACAAAAAAGCGTAAAGCGCGGGAGCGCACAGGCGCGGATACAAATCAAATATCGCAAACGGAAAAAGGACGGCGCGCCGTCCTTTTTCTATGCTGCTTCACGTTCATTCGCGGACTATTCTGTAATACGACGACGCCGTCAGTTTATACACTATCAAGTATACCGCCGCGCAGACGGCGACGCTGAACGCTGCCACCGTGTAAAGCAGCGCGTCGTTGCGGAAATATATCGCCATCAGCATTCGGCGCAGTATCGGCATCGCGAACGCGAGGTGCAGCGCCGCCATCGCTATCGGCATGATGAACACTGTCCGCATCTGCGAGCTGACGCTTCTCTTTATCTGCTTTTTCGTCAGTCCCACCTTTCGCATTATGTCGAACCGCGCGTTGTCCTCGTAGCCCTCCGTTATCTGCTTATAGTAGATGATGAGCACGGCTGCGAGCGTGAACACACCCGACAGCATTATGCCGATGAAATAAAGCCCGCCGTACATCGACATATAGTCTTCCCTGTCAGCCGTTTTCGACGACCAGTTGAGCCCGCTTATCAAAAGACTGCCGTTTTCGTCCTCGGCGGTCCAGTCGATATATTCATCAAAGCTGAACCATGAAAGGTCGAACGACTTTTCCTTGCCGGGCGCGACGTCGAATCCTATATAAAGCGTCGGCTCGTGTCCGTCTACTTTGCCGAAAAGCGGTCCTATGTCGTCCACGACAAGTCCGGTCACCGAATTGGTGCTGTCGTATCCGTATGCGGCAAACTCTTCGACCTCGCCGACTATTTTATAAGTCCCGAGCGGGTCGATATAAACGGTATCGCCGACACCGCCGTACGTCTTTTTGCCGTCGTTTATGCGGAATGCGAGCGCCTCGCCCGGCGCGAGCTCGTAGTCGGTGCCGTACGATTCGTTGTAGTCGGACACAGACGTAAAAATGAACTCATATGTGTCCTGCATCTCGATGTAAAAATTAGTATGGCAAAATCCCCTCTCCGTCTTCTCCGTATTGATCCACAGGTACCGAAGCCCGATAATGTTTCGCGGTCCGCACCCGATTTTGTTCGCCGCCTTGATAACTCCGTTTTTGAGATCTGACGCGAACATGTCGTCCCTCATCATCTCGAGATTCAGATAAAACGACACGTTTACCTCGCGCGGGTGCTCGCGCTCGACCATGTCCTCGACGTTGCTGTACAGGCTCAGCGTCGACGTTATCGTGACGAGCACCATCGTCAGAAGTATGCATATCGAGGCGAGTCCCGCGCCGTTGCGCTTCATGCGGAACGTCATCGACGACACGGAGATAAAGTGGTTTTCTTTGTAGTAGTAGTTTTTGCGCCGTTTGAGTATGCGGCAAAGGAGCACCGAGCCGAAAATGAACAGAAAGTATGTCGCGAATATGACCATCAGAACGGCGATAAAGAAGAAAAACATCGCCTTTATCGGGTTCTCGACGGTCACCGCGATATAGTACGCGCCCGCAAGCAAAAGCAGTCCCGCGACGCCGAGCACGGGATTTGCGTGCGGCGGCTTTTCGCCCTTGCTTTCGCTGCGGAACAGCGTCAGCGGGTCCGACCTGCCGACGCGCACGAGCGTCGCGGCAAGTATCAGCGCAAATATGAAGCCGAAAACGAGAGATGCCAAAGCGACGGATCTCCACGAAACTATGATCTCGTATCCGACGCTGAGGTTCATTATGCCGAGCATCAGCGTTTCGGCGAGTTTAGCGAAGATCATTCCCGCGCCTACGCCCAAAACGAGCGATACCGCGTACGTTATAAACGTCTCGATCGACATTATGACCGCGATGTGGCGCTTTTCCATGCCGAGGATATTGTAAAGGCCGAACTCGCGCTGACGGCGGCGCGTCAGAAACGAATGTGTGTAATAAAGGAATATAAGCGAAAATACAGCCATTACACCAGTGCCGAACTGCAAAAGCGACAGCGCGGTGCGCCCGCCGTACATGTTTTTGAGCAGCAGGCTGTCAGCGAGCGCGGACATGATGTAGAATACCGCCGTCATGCCGACGGAGGTGAAGAAAAACGGCACGTAGAACTGCTTGTTGTTCCTGATTCCGACGAAGGCGAGCCTTGCGTAGAGCTTCATTCCGCGACCTCCCCGCCGCCCGCAAGTATAGTCAGCGTGTCGGATATTTTGGCGTACAACTCCTCGCTCGTGCTGTCGCCGCGGTATATCTGGTGGAACACCTCCCCGTCGCGTATGAAAAGCACGCGTCCCGCGCGGCTCGCCGCCTTTACCGAGTGCGTCACCATCAGTATCGTCTGCCCCGTTTCGTTTACGTCGGTGAACATCGACAAAAGCTCGTCGGTCGAATGTGAATCGAGCGCGCCCGTCGGCTCGTCCGCGAGAAGTATCTGCGGCTCCGTGATGAGCGCGCGCGCCGTCGCCGCGCGCTGCTTCTGACCGCCCGATATCTCGTACGGGTACTTTTTTAAGATGTCGTCTATGCGCAGCCGCTTCGCTATCGGCAAAAGCCGCTCGTGCATCTCGCCGTACCGCTTGCCCGACAACACGAGCGGCAGGTAAATGTTGTCCTCGATCGAGAAAGTGTCGAGCAGGTTGAACTCCTGAAACACAAAGCCGAGGTTGTCGCGTCTGAATGCGGCGAGCTCCGACTCGCGCAGCGTTGAAAGCACGCGTCCGTTGAGCGTGACGGTGCCGCCCGTCGGCTTGTCGAGCGCGGCAAGAATGTTGAGAAGCGTCGTTTTGCCCGAACCCGATTCGCCCATTATTGCGACGTATTCGCCTCTTTCGACCGAGAAATTTACGTCGCGGAGCGCCTCCACCTTGCTGCCGCCGAAGCGCGTCGTATAAGTTTTCTGTAAATGCCTGACCTCAAGCATACTCATAGTTAATTCCCCCTTTCGGTCTGCATCACGATTCTACCACACAAAGCGCCCTCGCCGCCATCGAATCGTCTTACAGTTATCTTACATTTTTGTAAGACTCGGCTGTGTGAAAGCTTTCCCTTAAAGCTTTCGTCAGTTTTTATTTTCGGGGAATTCGATAGTTATGGTCGTGCCTGCGGCGGGCGTCGACTCCGCGCTTATTTTGCACGACATCGCGCGGCATATGCGCGCGCACAGCCACAGTCCGATGCCGCTCGCCCGTTTGTCCTCGCGTCCGTTTTTGCCCGTGTAGCCTTTTTCGAATATGCGCGGCAGGTCGTCTTTACCGATTCCGACGCCCGTATCGGATACCGACAGCGACGTTATGTTGTCCGTCTCCGTGACCTTGACCGCTATCTGTCCGCGCTCGGTGTATTTGAGCGCGTTTGACAGTATCTGCTCGATGACGAACGCGAGCCATTTCTCATCTGTCACGACGACGGCGTCCGTCTGCTCGTAGACAAGTCCTATCCTGCGGCGTATGAACTGCGTCGAGAATCGGCGCAGCGACGAGCGTATCACATCGTCGAGGCGGCAGCTGCGGAACACATAGTCCGTCGACTCCGAGTCGAGGCGCAGATACGCCATGACCATGTCCACGTACTGCTCGATCTTCACCATTTCCTCGGAAATACGCCGCGACAGGTCGCTGTCCTCGTCGCGCAGCGCCAGCGTGACCGACGATATCGGCGTCTTTATTTGATGCGCCCATACGGTGTAGTAATCGACCATTTCGTCGTATCTCATGCCGGCTGTTTCGTCCGCCTTGCGCATCAGCTCCGACAGTATCTCCGATATGGCGCGCCAGTCCGCCTCTTCCGCGCTCCACGGCTGCGGTAAAAGTGCCAAGAGCGACTCCGTCTCCGACATTTTGGCGCTCTCTATCGCCTGCATGCACGATATCATCTTGCGGTGACGAATGATCGCTCGCGTCACGTCGACTGCGGCGAGTACCGTGCCTATCGCGCCGCATACGAGTATCGGATACGCCGACGCCTGCGGCGGCAGTCCGTACGCGTGGAACATGACTGCGAACACGAGCGCCGAAAGGAGCGCGAATATTATTACGAGCGCGCGGCTCCTGATGTAATATATGAAAAATCCGTGTTTTTCCATTTTTCACCCCAGCATGTAGCCGACGCCGACCTTTGTCACGATGAAATCGCCGAGTCCCGCACATTCGAGCTTGCGGCGCAGTCTGTTCACGTTTACGGTGAGCGTGTTGTCGTCGACGAACGAGTCCGTTTTCCACAATAGCTCCATCAGCCGCTCGCGCGACACGACACGTCCTTTCGCCTCGAACAGCGCCGACAGTATGCGCATCTCGTTTTTCGTCAGCTCGACTCGCACGTCGCCGTATGTGAGCGTGCCGTCGCCCGGAGACAGCGTCGCGCCTCTGTGCGTCAAAGGCGGCGCCGTCAGCGCAAAATCGTAAGTGCGGCGCAGTATCGCTTGCACCTTCGCCATCAGCACGCCGCCGTCGAACGGCTTCGATATGAAGTCGTCGCCGCCCATGTTCATCGCCATGACGATGTTCATGTTGTCCGACGACGACGATATGAATATAATCGGGACGCGTGAGACGCGGCGTATGCGTTCGCACCAGTAGTAGCCGTTATAAAACGGCAGCGCGATATCGAGCATCACGAGCTGCGGGTCGAAGTCGGTGAAATCCTCCATAATGGCGCGCAAATCGGCCGCGACGCGCGTCTCGAGTCCCCACGAGCGGCACAGCTCGTCTATCGCCTCCGCGATACCTCTGTCGTCTTCGACTATGAATATTCGGTACATACTGCCTCCGTAAAGCGCGGAGCGCGGACCGCAGTCCGCGCTCCGCGCACAGGTGTCTTTGCCGTCGCGTTCATTTTACCATTCCCCGACGGCGCTGTCAACTTAAAGTTCGAATCCGTTCGTCGGCGTGACGGGCTGTATAAGTCCCGTCTCGCCGTCAAAATAAAGCCTGTCGACGCACGTCTCGCGGTGGAAGCCGAAGCCGCCCGTATACTTCCCTATCGGCGTCGCGAATCTGTGATAGCATATGAAGTATTCGTCCGTTTCGGGCAAATGAAGTATCGAGTGATGTCCCGTTCCGAGTATGCCGTCGCCGGGACGCTTTTCGAGGATAGTGCCGCGATACTCGACGTCGCCGTAAAGTGAGCTTGACGTGCCGTAGTTGACGTGATAGTTTTCGCTGCCCGTGTCGTCGCAGGACCATGTGAAGTGGTACGTATCGCCGCGCTTCACGACGATAAGCGATTCGCGCAGGTCGTATGTGCCGCGATAGCGGTGCATCGTGCCGGGCACGATGTGCGTCAGCGTTTCGTCGAGCTCGACGACGGCGCCGTATCCGTTGCCGAACAGCAGGTACGCTTTGCCGTCCTCCTCGTAAAACCACGGGTCTATAGTCTGACCGCGCTCGATCCCCGCCTCGCGGCGGCATATCTCGGGCGAGAGGAGCGGCTCGCTTTCTGCTTTGAACGGTCCCGTCGGCGAGTCCGAGACGGCGACGCCTATGCACGACACGCCGTCGGGACGTTTCGCGCAGAAATAGTAGTAGTACCTGCCGCCGTGTTCGCCTATCGTCGGCGCCCACGCGTTACCAACCGCCCACGGCACGCCGGGCGCGCCGTTTTCATTTTCCGCGCCGACGACGTAGTCGTTTTTGACGTCGAGCATTATGCCCTCGTCGCGCCACTCGGAGAGGTCGTCGGACGAGAAGCAGTGGAACTGCCAGCCGCCCCAGCCGTCTATGCCGTCCGTCGTCGGGTAGATGTAGTACCTGCCACCGAAGCGGTGCAGATCGGGGTCGGCGAATTCGCCGTGCAGTATCGGATTTACGATTTTCATAGTGTTCCGCCTTTCAATCGATTGTAAATGAGAATTTTCAATATAAACATTACGGGGAGAGCAGGCTTTTATAAAAGTCTCCCCTCCCCGTGTTATGCGATGTTTAGTCCATGCTCGGTATCTGTACCGGGTTATTCCAGTACCCGTAGATGCAGACCGGAACGTCGTACACTGTCAGTCCGACGTGAGTGCGGTTCTTCGCCGCGAATCCCGTGTCGCCGGACTTGCCGACCGTCTGCCCCTTCTCGACGTCGTCACCGACGTTGACGCTGCACTCGGACAAATGACAGTACCAGCTCTTGAGTCCCCAGCCGTGGTCGACGACGACGATATAACCCGTCGTCGCGAGGTATCCGGAGTAGACGACTCTGCCGTTATTGACCGCGAGCAGATCCGTTCCCTGCTTCACGTTGTAGTCGACGCCGGTGTGGCGGAACGTCGTTCCCGTCGCCGTGACCGTGATGTTACGTCCGAAGCCGGGAGATATCTTATCCGTCGAGCCTGCGCCGACGACGTCCTCGAGGAACGTGCCTGTGAATGCGTGTACGTCAAGTTCTTCTTTCTTCGCGAGCTCGCGGAGCACCGTCTCCGCCTCGTTTCTGTACTCCTCGGTATACGTCGCGTTCTCCACCGACTTCGTGATTCCGCTCGAGCTGTTGCCGTACTTATACGACTCGACGGTGAGATTCATCTGTTGCGAATATCCGCCGTACGTCAGCGTAAACGTGTAGTTTTGGTCTTTGCCATTTTCAAGCTCGTATCTTATCGGGATAAGCGTGTAGACATAGCCGCCCTCTTTGAAGAATGTCGGCTCGTAGTCGATGGACGGATCGGACGAGAATCTTATCTGCGACGGGTCGGCGACATTTTTGCCCGCGACGCACACGAACTTGCCGTTTTCGACCGTCGTCTGACCGAGATAGAACACGGGCTGCGCCGCGACTTCGCCGCGGAACTTATACGTCGCGGAGCCGTAATACGTCTTATCTGCGCTCTCGTACCATTCCGCCGACATCGACACGTTGAATTCCGTCGCGCCTCCGAGGTCGAGGTTGGCACTCATATCCTCGGCAAGGCCGTTGTATATCTCGTTCGTGCCGTCGTCGATTACGACCGTTACCCTGTCGGGCGCGACCGAGAACGAGAACGAGAAGCCGCCGTCGACGGTGCATGTCGCCGTCTTATTCGTTATATACGGCGCCGTGTCGAGCGGTACATATTCGGAGTTGTACGATTTGTAATTCCATATAGCCGCCGTTGGCGATATCTCCGTCCCCTCTCCGACTTTAAGCATCGGAAGCTCGCTGTCGTAGAGGCACGCCGAGTATTCGAGCGTCAGAAACTTAGTCGCGTCGGCAGACGCGACCTTATACGCCATTCCCGCCGTGTCCTTCAGGTACGCCGCCTCGGGGTCCTGCGTAAAGTAGTACTCGTAGACGGTGTCGATATCGAAGCTCGTCAGCGTGACCTTGAAAAAGCCGTCCGATTCAACGGCCGCGGGCAGAGCCTCGACGGGCGACGCGTTCTTGCGCATGTCGATGAACATCTGCACCATCGCGGCGGCGTCCGCGTTTTCATCATCGGATGAGAACGACCACGACTTGCCGTTCGGGTCCTCGAGCCGCAGGCTTGTGACCGACGTCGAGTCGACGGGCTCGCGCTTTGTTGCGGAATAATATCCCATCGCAACGAACGAAGGTATAAGTATAACTATCACAAGAATGATAAGCTGCAGCTTTTTATCCATTTATCGTTGTCACCTCACAAAAAAAACATATTCACACGTCCGTAAAGACGCTTACACATATAGCATTATACATTATTATTTCACGTCGGTCAAGAGTGCAGACGCGATTTTTGTCTTTGTCGGTCAAATATCGGCACTATTTTCCGTCATAATTGCGTTTAACGGTTGAACTTTTGAAAAATTGTGGTAAAATAATGTGTATGCCGTGCCGTCACGGCTTTATGCGAAAGGAACCACCGACTATGAAATGTCCCGTATGCGGGCACCCCAAAAGCAACGTCATAGACTCACGTCCGTCAGGCGACGGCTCAAGCATACGCCGCCGCAGAGAATGTGAGTCGTGCAAGCACAGATTCACGACATATGAAGTTATCGACACAGTTCACCCGGTCGTCATCAAGCGCGACGGTTCAAAGCAGATGTTCGACCGCAACAAGCTGCTCGTCGGCATAATCAAGGCGTGTGAAAAGCGTCCCGTCGACGCAGAGGCGCTGACGAGCGACATAGAATCGGCGCTCTATTCCTCGATGAACCGCGAGATACCGTCCTCCGAGATAGGCGAGATGGTCATGGAGCGGCTCAAGGAGCTCGACGCCGTCGCATATGTGCGGTTCGCGTCCGTACACCGCGAATTCAAGGACATCGACACGTTCGTCGAGGAGATCCGCAAACTCAAGGACAAGGATAAGGGATAACGGCGCATGAAGAAGGAACACGCTTTCCTCATCGTTTTGTTCGCCGCGTTCGCGGTGGCTGTATCTGTGATCGGACTGTCCGTTCTGCGCGCATCCGTCGGCGCGGACGCCGCGACTGACAGCGTGTCGACAGAGCCGCACACTGAATCGACGCAGCCTGTCACCGAACCGCCCGAAACGGAGCCTCCCGCGACCGAGTCGGAGACCGTCACCGAGACTGTCCCGCCCGAGACAGAGCCGCCTATACAGGAATTCACATCGGGACAGCTTCATGTTTCGGGCGACTATACGCCGTCAGATGGCGCCGTGAGCGCGCTGAACGACGCAATAGACAAGTTTGACCGTCCGACGGGAATATATGCGTATGATCTTACGACCGGCATGACGATAACGTACAACGCCGACAAGAAATTCCCTCCCGCGAGCATCGTCAAGGTCGTGTACGCCCTTTACTGCTGTCGTCAGATCGACGCGGGCGAGGCGTCACTCGACGAAATGCTCACGTTCAAAGCCGAGGATTATATACACGGCAACGGCAGTATCGCCAAGATGGGCGTCGGCGCAAAAGTTTCGATACGTGACGTTCTGCGCTACGTTATCCGCACGAGCGACAACGAGGGCTATTATATGCTGCTGCGCCGGTTCGGGCGCAGAGGGTGCGACGAGATGCTCGCCTCGCTCGGCGTCACGTCGTGCAGGGTGACGTCGTCGCGCTGGCCCGATATAACGCCGCGCGATTACGGCATCGTGTGGCAGGAGATATTCCGCTACAAGGACGAGAGCGATACGGGCATGATGCTCTACGAGCTGCTGATCAGCGTCGACTACATGCACTTTTTCCGCGACGCGCTCGGCGTTACAGTCGCCAACAAGTCCGGGTGGAACGAGGAATCGTATAATGAGGGCGGCATAGTATACGGCGACCGCATATACGTGCTCGTCGTCCTCACAAAAGGCAGCTACTACACCGCCGACGATAATGAGTTCGCCGACATCGTCCGCGCCGCCGACGCGATGATAAAGGAATATAACGCGTCGCTCACCTCGCCGTCCGAAACGGAGGCGTGACGTATGAACGACGGCAAGATTCGCTGTTCGTGGTGCCCGCCCGACGATAATCTTTACGTGAAATACCACGACGAGGAATGGAGCGTGCCCGTACACGACGACGAAAAGCTGTTTGAAATGCTCGTGCTCGAATCGTTTCAAGCGGGTCTTTCGTGGCGGACGATACTCGGCAAGCGCGACGCATTCCGCCGCGCATTCGACGGTTTTGACGCCGTTACGGTAGCCGGCTACGGCGAAGATAAAATATCCGCGCTCATGTCGGACGCGTCAATCGTGCGAAACAGGCGCAAGATAGAGGCGGCGATAAAAAACGCACGTGTATATCTCGATATCGCGCGCGAGTTCGGCAGCTTCGACGCGTATCTGCGTTCGTTCACATGCGGCAAGGTCACGTTTGAAACGGGACTTACATCTTCCCCGCTGTCGGACGCGATATCGGCGGATCTTTCGCGTCGGGGTATGAAATTCGTCGGCACGACGATAATATACGCTTTCCTTCAGGCGGTCGGCATAGTTAATTCACACGATCGTGACTGCTTTCTTCATAAGGACAAATAAAGCGCAGGCATGACGCAGTAAAGCGTCATGCCTGTTTTTTTATTCGGTTCCGAATCTCTTTGAAAGATATTTGTTCGCCGCGTCCTCGCGCTTTGAAAACGCCTCCTCCGCGTCAAATTCGGCGTCAGACACGAGCTCAAATAATATGCCGTATGTCGCCCGAGTCAGGTCCTCGTCGACGAATACGCGCGCAAAATCGAGGCTCGGCGACTCGCATATGAGCGATATTAGCGGCAGCGTCGACTCGCGCTTTACGGTGTTGTGCATGTGGTAGTCGATGTATTCGTCCTCGAAGAACAGCGACGACGCTCCGAGAGCGTCGAGCAGCGCCGATGCGCCGTCGGGGTCGGTGGTGTTTGCCGGTACGCACATGACGCATTCGCTCCGCGTCCGCGACGCGTAGTTTTCCTGCTCCGGCGACAGCTTCGGCAGCGGCAGCACCGTCCATTCTTCGCCTAACGCGGCGTAGGACGATATCTCGCCGAGCGTGCCTATGTGGAATTTGAGCGCAGACGTTGACGGTGTTCCGTTTACGGCATCCGCAAGACGATTTGCGATATCGGCGACGCCGTATATGCTCTCGGGCAGATATACGGTCGGCACATCGCCGCGTTTATGTTCTACAAAATGAAGTTCCGACGACGCGGCGACGAGCGAGGTCAGCGCGTCCGCGCGTTCCGTGTCGTCGAGCGGTATATCCTCCGGCGCTGCCGTTTCGGGTTCGGTCTCGACCGACGTTTCGGTTTCTGTCTCCGACGTCTCTGTGTCAATATCTATATCCGCGGCGGGTTCCGCCAGTTCCGTTTCTTCTTCGGTGACGAGCGTATAGTCGACGAAGCCGACATCTCCGTATCTGTACGACGCGTCCGCGTCAACGGCGGCGGACGATGAGAGCATCTTGTCCCACGTCCACGCGCCGTCAAGAGCGTCTTTTTCAAGCGCTTCTATTTTTTTCGCGTCGCCTGACGCGATAACGCATTCGATATCGTCGAGTATGCGCGTCGCTATGCTGTATACGCCGTAGAGCGCGTATCCCGCGCCGAGCTCGGACGTGCCGTCCATATACCACACCGCGTCCTGTGAGAAAAACGGCAGAGATTCGAGGTTATAAAGTGTCCCCCTCGCCGCCATGAACGACATGAGGCGCGGCGGCACGATGAGCAGGTCTGCGTAGTATTCGTCCATCAGGACGGCCGCGTCGAGCTTCGACGCTATTATTTCCGGGCGTTCGCACGTGAAAAACAGCGTGCAGTCGAGCGTGTCCTCCACCATCGACTTCCTCTCCGCCTCCGCACTCGACATAAAGTCGCCCTCGTCCTCCGGATCAAGGCTCGATGCTACTCTGTCGTCGGACGTATAGATGAACACGCTCGCGCCGTCCATTTTGCAGTCGATACCGTCAAGCGCCGCCTTCGTTCTCTCTCGTCCGGTGTACTCGTACTTATCGGGCGGCACGTACGGGTCGCGCATCGTATGCGTTTCCGTCGGCGCTGTCGTTTCTGCCGATTCGGCGACGGTCGACGAGTCGACTGCGGTATGCGCAAACGGTCCTTTATTTATTGTTACAAAGCCGCACGACGAAAGCGACGATGCGCACATGACGGCGGCAGCCGCAAGCGCGCATATGCGAATAAAACTGCGTTTCATCAATCCGCCTCCGATGTCACGTCGCCTGTCTCGGGCGTCTTTCCCATGTCAACTGTCACGATAAAGCCGCTTACGTTATCGCCAGATATGTCGTATTCCGTGCCGACAGGGACCTGTATCTCGGTCTCGTCTCCCTCTCCGCACGGAACGTAGTATATGATGTACCGTTCGCCGTCCTCGGTGTCGAACTCGTACGGGTCGGAGAAAGGGTGATCCCATATGAGCGAAATGTATTCTTCGAGGCACAGATTTTTTGTCATCATTATCTCTGCGTGCGGGTCGCCCACATAGCGGTAGTGCCAGTACTCGTACGCGATGCCCGTCAGTTCTTCCTTGTCGGCGCGGTAGCGCTGAATGAATCCGTACTCGCGGCAGTACTGCGGCAGCCACGTTCTGTCCTGCTGCGCCGCGATATCGAACGCGAGTCCCGTATGATGCTCGCTGCGTCCCGGCAGCGCGACGTACTTGTACGCTTCCTCTTCACCGTCGGACTCGATCCTGTCGTTAAGTATCTGCGTCTGGTCCTCGAGCGTGCGGTAACCGCTGTTTATGATGGAACCTCCGTCCTCCGTCGCCGCCATATACGCGTCGAGCATCCTGTTGAGGTCGTCGAGAACGTCCGAGCGGCACGCTATCGACGCTGTCGCGAGTCCGTAGCTCTTGCCCTTGTCCTCGTTGCCGTAAAGCAGGACTATCTTGCCGTCCTCCGCGAACGTACATTCGTGCTCGCCGTTGACGAGCACGAGATATCCCGTGTCGACGTCGTCGTTATCCATGCTGACAGTCGTCGTTTCATACTTTGGCTTCGACGTCTCCGGCTCAGATGTGTCGTCCGCATTCCATGTGTTGACGTACGTGTCGTCCGCAGGCTTTTGCGGTTCCGCGTTGAACGCGAAATATACGGACAGTATCACCGCGACCGCAAGGAAAACGGTGAGCGTCATCATGCCCGGCGTCAGGTCGGGTCCGATCCGCTCATTATATCTCGTTATCCTGCGCCTTCTTGCCATAGTATGTCCTTTCTTTATGCGAGGGGCGCCTTTTGAAAAAGGCGTCCCTCGCGCTCCCCGCGAAAACTTTTCTAAAAATAAGTAATTAATGTTTTTGAAAAAAGGGGGGTGCAGGGGGGAGAGAAACTTTTTTCAAAAAGTTTCTCTCCCCCCTGCAATAAAACCAAAATTACTCTTCAAGGCACGCCTTGCGGGAGAGGTTAAGTCTGCCGCGGTCGTCGGTGCCGAGGAATTTGACCGTCATCATATCGCCGACCTGGCAAACGTCCTCGACCTTTTCGGTGCGTTTGTTTTCGAGGTCCTTGATGTGAACCATGCCCTCCTTGCCGGGAGCAAACTCGACGAACGCGCCTATCGGGATTATGCGCGTCACGCGACCCGTGTATATCGCGCCGACCTCGGGCTCGAACACGATGCCCTCGATTATCTTCTGCGCCTCGTAAGCCGCGTCGCGGTTGACGGCGGAAATGTATATCGTGCCGTCCTCCTCGATGTCTATCTTCGCGCCTGTGTCAGCCACTATCTTCTGAACGACCTTGCCGCCCGTGCCGATGACTTCTCTGATCTTGTCGACGTTGATGTGCATCGTGAGCATCTTCGGCGCGTACGGTGAAACGTCCGCGCGTGGCTCGGGTATCGCCTTGAGAAGTATCTCGTCGATTATATAGTCGCGTCCCTTGTGCGTGACGGCGAGAGCTTCCTTGATTATCTCGGGCGTAAGACCGTCTATCTTGAGGTCCATCTGAATGGACGTGATGCCCTTGTGCGTGCCGGCGACCTTGAAGTCCATGTCGCCGTAGAAGTCCTCGAGTCCCTG
>CANPXS010000030.1 GCA_947586625.1 uncultured Clostridia bacterium
TGCGCGAGCTCGAGGACCTGACCGACCACATATGTCTGTTGCACCGCGGCTCCGTCATACTCGACCGCGAGCTCGACGACGTAAAGGAAACGCTCCATAAGATACAGATCGTGTACAGCGATGAGTCGACCGAGCTGCCGCCGTCGATCGACATAGTCTCGCAGACGAGTCACGGCAGGCTTCACACGCTCACCTGCCGCGGCAGCGAGGACGAGATAACGTCCGTCCTAAACGCGCAGAACCCCGCCTACTGCGAGGTCATACCGCTGACGCTCGAAGAAATATTCATAACGGAAATGGAGGCACTCGGATATGACACGAAATCCATCATCGAGTAAGACCGCCCGCGCGCCGTTTGTGACAGCGCGGTACATGTTCGCGACGAGCAGACGCGGCTGGGCGCTCTGCCTGCTCATCGCCATCGCCTTTCTACTCACGTATACGGTCCCGACGCTGATGATGCTGCCGAATATCGCGTCTGACCTCGAAAGTCACATAGCGTCTATCGTCGGCAGCGAACACGAGGTTCAGATAATTGCCGAAGATGCGCAAAAGAGCGCCGCCGGCGCCGCCGCAGAGGTCGCAGCAGACATATCAAAGACCGCCGTCGTCGTGTCGATGATAGCCGCAGTCTTTGCCGGGTGCTATTCGCTACTGTTTTTGCAGAACAAAACGAGCTCTGCGTTTTACCACAGTCTGCCTGAGCGCAGATCGGGTCACTTCATCACGGCGCTGTTCACCTCTTTCGCCGCCTACATCGCCGCGTTCCTCATCAACTTCGCCATAACTGTTGTTGTGTTTTCCGTATACGGATTCATGTCGGTCGCATCGTTCACGGTGCTGATACTCGGCTTTTTGAACGCGCTGTTCTTCTTCGTCGCGATGCTGTCGGTCACATTCCTCGCGGGCACGCTGACGGGCAGCCTCGTCATGCATGTGATAATCACGGGACTGTTCACGTTCATTCTTCAGATACTGTTCGGCGCCGTCACTATCCTGCTCTCCGAAGGGACCGAGTTTTTCCAGCCGTCGTCGCTCTATGACATAGCGATTTTGCGTCTGATGTCGCCGTTCATCGCCGGCGTCGACGCAATCTCAGGAGACGGCGCGCCCGCATACTCCTACATCGTGACGGCGATAATGATGCTCCTTTCGTTCGCGCTCTCGTATGTCGCATATAAAAACCGTCCCATCGAGCGCTCGGGCTCCTCTATCGTCTACCGCCGCGTCGGCGAGGCGCTGAAATACATCGTGATGGCGCCGTCCGCGGTCCTGCTCGGCTATATGTTCGAGGAAATCGTCGACTCCGTCGCATGGGGCGTATTCGGCTTCATCATCGGACTTTTGCTCTCGTTCATGCTCTGCAACACGGCGCTCAACCGCACGGCTAAGGCGATGTTCCGCGGCATGCGCGGACTGTGCGTGTCCGCCGTATGCGTCGCCGCCGTGTCCGTAATGCTCAGTACGGGCATATTCGGCACTCTCGACTATACGGTGCCGTCGCACGCGGAACGCATATACGTTTCGGTCAGCGGTATGCAGTACGCGGTCGACACGGAAGAAAAGGACGAGATAGACGCGATAATAAAAGAGATCGACTCAATGGTGTCAAAGCTCAAAGCGGACGGACACGGCGGTGTCAATTATCCATACAGCGCCAAAAATTCGTACGTCAACGTCTTATATAATGAACCCGGCGACATCTCGCTCAGATACAACTATCCGACGGTCCCGTACGAATATCTGCGCGGTCTTATCGACTTAATGGCGGACATCAACGAGGAAAAGACATCGGCCTATATGTCGACTTTCAAAGCGGATGATCTCGAGTTGTCGAATATAATGCTGCCCGGTTCGTTCGTGCTTGCAAACGCGACCGATATTGAGAATTACTCGGGTCAAAGCATCGACAGCTTCTCGGACGCCGATTTTTACGCATACTTTACCGTACGTGACTGCCAAGAGCTCACGGACGAGATAAAAGAGATATTCAACGATTTCAAGCCTGTGGACGAGACATCGATAGGAAAGATCCGCATAGAGGGGAAATCAAGATACTCTGCTCAAATGTTCGCTTACGATAACAGCAACGGATATTATTATGACGGAAGGTCTTTTTACAGTCCGATAACGTATCCTCAGCTTTTAAAGCTGCTGATCCTGCTCAACGACAACGAACTCATCGGTGAAAAAATATTCTTCGGTGATGCCACAGATACGATAGAGTTCCGAACTGCCGACGAAAGCGTCGTCGCCGCCGTGAAAGTCGAGGACCTGCTCTCGCTTTCATATGACGAATACATCGATCTGATTGCGGATCAGGTGACGCGTATAGTCGTACATGACATCGACGGGAACGACATGACCTTCACGGACAAAAACGATATACACAAGATACTCCCGACGCTCGAAGCGATGAACGTATATGCATGGACCGACCGTACCGTGCATACGGACAGCGGATATTATGTAGAGGTATACATGATGTGTCATGACGGGAAGTATACGTATGTCGATGGCGACATAGTCTACGAAGGCGCAGCGTCGACCGCCGAGGAGGTCGACCACTACATCGGAGAGAATGTGCTCGAAACGTGGTTCCTCGAAGGCAAGGCGCCGGATATAGTAAAGTAAAAGGTTAAATAGCCCCGTGCGGGAGCCGATTTCGGCTCCCGCATTTTTTGTGAAAATGCATATTACACTTCCCTCTTGCGCATAATAAAAGAAAAATTGCAAAGGTCCTCTATGCTCGAGATAACGGGAGATTTTACAAAGACCGTCGCCGATATAGACGGCGCTCTTTTCGTAAACGACAACTTTGATATAATAAAGCGCGAGATAAGCGCGAACGGCCACAGTGCGGTGCTGTACTATATTGACGGCTTCGTAAAGGGCGGCGAGCTTCAAAAGCTATTAATGTTCCTCGTCGGGCTCGACGACCTCGGCGACGGCAAGCCCGGCGCGGCGAAGCGCTTCGCGTCGCTCCATCTGCCCGACGTCGAGGTCGACATAACGTCGGACGGCGGCGACATAATACGCGGCGTGCTCGGCGGCTGCTGTCTCATGGTGTCGGACGGATTTGCGGGCGAGGCGGCTGTCATCGACCTGCGCTCGTACCCGTCACGCGACACGCAGGACGCCGAAAACGACCGCGTCATGCGCGGCGCGCGCGACGGCTTTGTAGAGACGCTCATATTCAACACGGCGCTCATACGCCGCCGCATACGCGACACGCGTCTGCGCATGCACTACGTCTGCATCGGCTCACGCTCGCGCACCGACGTCGTCGTCGCCTATATCGACGGCGTCGCCGACGATAAATTCGTCGATAAGCTCAAAAAGCAGCTCGCCGACATCAAGGTCGAGGCTCTGCCGCTCGGTCATCAGTCGCTTATGGAGTCGATGTTCCGACGCGGCTGGTATAACCCTCTCCCGCGCGTCCGGCTGACCGAACGTCCCGACGCGACGGCGGCGCATCTGCTCGAGGGCGGCGTCGCCGTGCTCTGTGACACGTCCCCCGAGGCTTCTGCCTACGTCGTTTTTCGACTTTTTGCAGGAGACCAATGACTTCTACTTCCCGCCGTTCACGGGCTCGTATCTGCGCATCATACGCACGTTTGTGTTCGTATCGACGATATTCATCACGCCCGTATGGTATATGCTCTTCCGCATGGGAGACGCGCTGCCCGCGTGGCTGTCGTTCATCGTGCCAGCGGACACGGGCGAGCTGCCCGTTATCGTGCAGATATACCTGACCGAATTCGCCCTCGACGTCTTGAAACTCGCATCGCTCACGACGCCGTCGACGATGTCGAACTCGCTCTCGATAATTGGCGGACTTTTGCTCGGCGACTTCGCCGTGCAGACTGGCTGGCTCATACCCGAGGTGATATTCTACATGGCGTTCACGGCGATATCGAACTTCACGCAGTCGAATTACGAGCTCGGCTACGCGTTCAAATATTTCCGCATGGGACTTTTGGCGCTCGTGTTCTTCTTCGGTCCGTGGGGACTTCTCGTCGGCGTCGTTTTGATACTGGCGCTGCTCGTCTTTATGCGCGGCATATGCGGCAAAAGCTATCTTTACCCGTTCATTCCCTTTGACCCCTCCGCGCTTGCAAGACTGTTTCTGCGCGTGCGCAAAAAGGAAAAATAAAAAGGGGCGCGCGCCCCTTTTTATTTTTACGTCACGAAAAGTTCCATACGCCGACGGCGCTCCTGTCCATGTTCTGCGGCAGCTTGATAAAGCCGTCCTCCGTCATCAGCTTTAGGCATATCCCGCGCATATCGGCGCCCGACGCGAACATCGCCGACCCGTACAAGTACGCGGGTATATCGCGCTTCAATATTTCGTCGCGGCGCGACGCGTACCCGTCGAATATGCGCGCAATATCGCCGTCATACGGCGTCGACAAAAGCTCGTCGAGCGTTTTACGTTCAAACTTCGGCACATCGCACTCGTCGACGTCGACGTCAAAGCCTGTTCTGTCGCCGATGATCATGACCTGATGGAACCGCTCGCTCCCACCGACCTCGAGCCAAGTTTTCGGCAAGTCCGACACTTCGCAGCCGAGTATCGCCCAGTCGCCGCCGACTTTATGATGCAGCGTGTGTATCTCGCACGCAGGTTTTATCGGTATGCGCGACACGTACATCTCTAAAAGCGCGGGCTTCATGTCGTCATAACTCTGATTTTTCGGCAGTATGCTCTTTTCACCGATATGCTCTATCGCGCGCTTTATCAAAGGAAGCGCTTTTGATACGGCGCCTTTGGCTGCTTCGTATACGTCGTTCTGCGCCCCTTTACTCAGTATGACGATATTTGTCCTGTACCTTTTGCCGACGCGTTCGAGCATATCGCCGCTGCAAAGGAACCGCAGCTCCTCCTCCATATACGGCAGCGCCACGCCGAGCTCGACCGACAGTTCCTCCGCCGTCGACGGTGAGTCGTAAGCCTCGAGCAGTATGTTCTGCGACAGCGAACGCTCGATGAACTTCTCGCCTCCCACACCTGTTTTCGTGTCGCGGTTCTGCGTATACACGATACGCGACGGGTCGTAGCTTCTCTTTCCGAATTCTCTTGCCATTTTCATGCCCTCCGTAAGCATCGTTCTCGCACGCGCGAGCCGTGACTCGACCGTGCTTTTCGGGATGCATAAGGACGCAGCAATCTCGCGCGTTCTGCGGTTCTCTATATAGTACGCGACGACTATCTCTCTGTAATCCGCAGACAAAAGCGAAAGCTCGCGCCGCAGCCGCATTATCTCGTCGCGGTGCACGACCTCGCCCTCGACGTCGACGCTGTCGTCCGCAATATCGTCTGTGTCGTCAAGGCTCCGCACAGCGTCGCCGTCCGCCGTCCGTCTGCTTTTCACCCATGCGCCGTATCGCCTGCGCGCTATGCTCCACACGTATGCGTGAAAATTGTCGGGTTCGGCGCCCCGTCTGAGCGATGCGATGACGTTATACGCTATGTCGGACGCGAGGTCCTCCGCATCGCGCTCGTCGCCCGTCCTTCGCAGACAAAAGTAGTATACGCGTCCCATATAGTCGCGCGCGAACTGTTCGATCAGCTCCGTCTTTATCACCCCCTCGCTTATATAGTGGCGTTTTGTGCGCATTTGCATCAAATTTTTTCAAATATTTTTCACGGTTATGCCGACCGACGGCGGCGCAGAATATGAACGGAACAAAAAATATAATCGAGGCTTTATCATGAAAGACGATCATATAAAATTCGCGGCGACCGCGCTTTTGGCGGCGACGCTGTGCGCGTTCGCGCTCGCGTTCCCGACATCGGCGCGAGCCCATGCCGCCGACTACGACGACACGCGTCCCTATAACTGGTACGTCAACCGAACAAAGGACCACTCGCAGCCCCCGCTCGGCTCCGACCTTGCATTCATCGAAAACTGCGGCGGCTACTACGTCGGCAAGGACGCCGACGACAGCGACAAGGTGCTCTATCTCACATTCGACGCAGGCTATGAAAACGGCAACATCGCGCGCATACTCGACGTTATGCGCGACAAAGGCGCGACGGGCGCATTCTTCATTCTCGGCAACATGGTCGAGCGCTTCCCCGACCTCGTCATGCGCATGAAAAACGAGGGCCACCTCGTCTGCAATCACACGTATTCGCACAACGACATGAGCACCGTCACGGACGAGGCGGAGTTCAAAAACGAGCTTGCCAAGATGGCGGACGCGTACAAGTCGCTGACGGGCGAGGAGATGGCGCGCTATTACAGACCGCCCGAAGGACGGTTCTCAAAGCGCAATCTCGACTGCGCGCTCGGCTGCGGATATAAGACAATATTCTGGAGCTTCGCATACGCGGACTGGGACAATAACAAGCAGCCGAGCCGCGAGTTCGCGATGAAAAAGATACTCGACAACACCCACAACGGCGCCGTTATCCTTCTGCACCCGACGTCAAAGACGAACGCCGACATTCTCGGCGACTTAATTGACAAATGGCGCGCCGACGGATACAGATTCGGCACGCTCGACGAGCTATGCGGCGGCTGATATCATTCCTCGTAGCCGCGATGATCCTCGCGCCGTGCGCGTATGCCGGGGACAGCATCGTATTCACGCACGGCTGCGAGGATAAAGCGGTCGCGCTCACCTTCGACGACGGACCGCACCCGTCGCAGACTGACCGAATACTTTCTATTCTCGATAAATATAACGTCAAGGCGACGTTCTTCGAGATTGGACAGAACGTGCGCCTCTATCCCGACGTGACGGCAAAGGTCGCAAAGGCGGGGCACGAGATAGGCAGCCACACCTACTCGCACCGCTATATGCGCGGAATCGGCGTGTCCGGCGTCACCGATGAAATAAAAAAGACCGACGAGGCGATACTCGACGCGTGCGGCATCACACCGCGCTTTCTACGTCCGCCCGGCGGCATATACGACTCCTCCGTCGTCGACGCCGCAAATGATGCCGGCAAGACAGTCACGCTTTGGAGCATCGACACCAACGACTGGGCGCACAAAAGCCGCGACGGGATAGTGGACGAGGTCCTCACTCACGTTCGCGGCGGCGATATAATATTGATGCACGATTATGTGACGGGCGCTTGGCACACGCCGGAGGCGCTCGAGATAATAATCCCCGAGCTTATGTCACGGGGGTACAGATTCGTCACTGTGTCGGAGCTCTACGAGATCTACCGCGCCCAAAACTCGTCGGCGAGTATCGCGCAGACGCCGACAGTCTTATATTCCCTGCCGAGTAAAAGCGCGTCGCGGTGAGTGCCCTCGTACGTCATGCCGACCTTTTCCATAACGCGCCGCGAGCGCTCGTTTCCAATCATGTAGCGGCATTCTATCCTGTGCAGGTGAAGCGTGCCGAAGCCGAACCGCATGACCTCGCAAAGCGCCTCCGGCGCGATGCCGCGTCCCCAGTAGTCGGGGTTCAGCACATATCCGCACTCGGCGGAATTGTTTTCCTCGGAAAAGCGCGTGAAACCGCACGTGCCGATGAGCTTGCGCTCGTCGCGCATAACGACGCCCCAGTCGTAGAATGTGCCCTCCGCGTACCGCTGCGACAGATACGACAGATACCGCGCCGTATATCTTTTGTCCGGGTGCGGGTCCCACGTCAGATACTTCGTCACCTCCGGTCGGCATGAATACTCGAACATGTCGTCGGCGTCCGCCCTCGTCATGCGGCGTAGCATGAGCCGCCTCGTATGAAGTATCGGTATGTCGGAGAATATGCGCTGTATAGTCTCTTTCCTCATCTGACCGCCCCCTTTACCGATATTTTACAATCGTTTCGGCGTCAAGTCAATATCTGCGGCGAAAATTCCCGCCATTATGACACACAGCGCGCAAAAAGGGACAAACAAATTCGCCCCGACGCTTGCAGTCGGGGCTGATTTGTGATAAAATCTGTGTTAGACGGACTTCCCCGCTCATATGCTTTAACGTATATGAGTCGTGGAGGTACCGCAAATGGATAATACTTCGAACAGTCCCGCGCCGCGGGATGCGTCTTTGCCGAGGTGGGCGGTGGCTGCGTCGTTTCTCGCCTCTGCCGCGCTCGGTGTCGGCTGCGCCGTACTCGTGCATACGCTCGGAGGCGCAGCGCTTTTGTCGTCGATGGCGCAGAAAGCCGCCGTCTACGCGTCCGCGATATGGCAGAAGCGCACGGTGCGCGAAGCGTTTTCTTTTGCGGTCACGATGTCGCGCGCCGACATCGCGTGGATATTCATATCTCAGCTTTTCCCGCTGACGGGTCCGCTCCCCGCGCGGCTCTTGTCATCGCTCGGAACAGCGATCCGCTCGTTTCTGTCGGCGATGGTGTTCGCCGCCGTGCTGATGTCGCCGTACACGCCCGCACAGAACGCCGCCTCCGCCGTGTCCGTCGCCGCAGGATTCGCGTTCACGCTCGCCGCGTACAGGCGCATATTCGTGTCCGTGGACGGACGCACATCTCTTCGCACGGCGATGTACAACGCCGCATACGCGTGCGCGTGCTCGGGCGGCATAATACTGTTCAGAACTATAATTCTTGCCGCCGTCGGCGCATACGGCGCCTGACGACAGGTCGCATAAACAAATAAAGGAAGTACATAAAATGGCAGACGACAACAGAAACAGAAACGACGACGACCGCGTCGTCCACATAGACGATTTCGACGACGAGGCGAAGGAGAAAAAGCGCAAGCGCAAAAAGTTCAACTGGTTCGGCATGTACTCGATCGAGGGACGCGGCGTCGACAAAAGCGAGCCCGACATACTCGACAAGCCCACGTTCGGCAACTTTTTCAAGCTGCTCGGACGTAGATGGCAGAAGCTGATATCGGTGAACATCATGTATATTCTCGGCAACTTCCCCATCTTCTTCTACCTCATCTACCGCGCCGGTTACTTCGGTGTCGACTCGACGGCGCCCTACTATCAGCAGTTCGCGCCGCTCTACGGTGCCGCCATGTTCCACGATACGCACGCGGTCGCCTCTCTCTACGGCATATTCGGCATACAGGTGCCGATATCGGCGAACACATGGAAAACGGTATTGTTTTTCGTGTTGACGGGACTTTTGTTTTTCACGTTCGGTTTTGTCAAAACGGGCGTCACATACATAACGCGCACGATGCTGCGCGGCGACCCGGTGTTTTTATGGCAGGATTTCTCGCACGCGATAAAGAAGAATTGGCGTCAGGCGCTGCCGATGGGCATTATCGACCTTGCCGCTATGCTGCTTTTGACATACGACATACGCTACTTCTGGGGACATCTGACGTCCGCCATGATGTACGTGATGTTCTATATTTCCCTTTTCATGTTCCTCGTCTATTTCATAATGCGCTTCTACGCATATCTCATAATGATAACGTTCGACCTGTCGCTTTATAAAATACTCAAAAATTCTCTCATATTCGTGTTTCTCGGCGTCAAGCGCAACCTCTTGGGTTTTCTCTGTATCGTAGTCGTGATAGCGGCGAACTACCTGCTGTTCGGTCTCTATATCCCCGTCGGGTTGGCGCTGCCGTTCATATTCACGATATCGCTCATACTGCTGATAGAAACTTACGCGGCATACCCGAAGATAAAGCAGTTTATGATAGATCCCTACTACGGAAAAAACGGCGAACCGATCCAAGAAGACGCGACCGACGCGGGGACCGAGAACGCATAACGTCCTCTCGTCCGAGCGCGCGTCTCATGACGCGGCACATCATGTACGCGGGCAGCGTTATCGCGAGCCATAAAAGCGAGAACGGCAGACATATCTGTCCCCACAGATTCGGATGCAGATGACTGTAATCCCATACGCCCCACCCGAGCCACATATTGCATATAACGCCCGCGCACAGCTCCGCCGACGTTATGACACCGCAGCCGAGAAGCGACTTCTGCCAAAATCGCAGACGCGTCTTGTCGAGCCTGTACATCGCGGCAAAGCATACGCCGCCCGTTACGAGCATAGACGGGTGCGTGTGACCGCGCGCGAGCGTTTCGAGCGCGCCGTATACGACGCCGCCGAACACGGCGCATGCGGAATATTCCGCCACGACGGATAATGTTTTCATAAAATCACCCCCACATGACATTTTGTCATGCGGGGGCTTTGTTTATTCACTTTTCGCGCATTTATCTGCGTCAGTTGACAGTGTCTCTGCCTTCCTTCTTTGTCTCGATGAGGCGGTTGATATCCTCTATCGTCTTATCGACGTCCGCGCCCTCATGCACCGGCATTTCAAACACCGTCTTGCCGTCGTTATTCTCGATAACTATGAACTTGAACTCGAGCTCGACGATCTTCGTCTTTTTGCCTGAGTTGACGTTCACCTCGAATGTGTGCTTGCGGTTCTCAAAGCGCGCGCATTTGAGGTTCACATAGTTCTCCGAAAGCGTCGTCTCCTCTTCCTTCGCCTCCGTAACATAGAACTTTATCATGTAAATATGCAGCTTATCCTGCGCGAACATTATCTCCGCCGCGGAGTATCTGTTCGTGCGGTACTTGCCGTCGCGGCCCTTGTGTATCAGAAATTCGCCCGAGCCGTCGTCGACGCCGGAGAAATCAAAGTCCGAAAACGCGACGGGCGGGAACGCCTTGACGAGATGCTCGCGGATGTCTATCTGATGCTTCGCCGTGTCGTCGAGGTCCTTTATCTTCTTCGCGACAGCCTCGTCGAGGTCGGAATCCGACGGACGCGACTCGCGCGCGAACACGATTATGCAGAGCCCTATCGCCGCGACGACGACGCCCATGTAGAGGAAAAACCGTCCGATGAACAGAAGCACCGCGCCGACAGCGACGAGTACCGTGCCTATTATCTGCGGGATGATGTTCTGCGGGGTAAAATACTTTCTGAAGCCGTTGTAATCCATACGTTTTCCTTTCGTTTGACCAAAAAATCTTTCAGTCCACCATTTTATTCTTTTCCTTGTGATTTGTCAAGTAGATACGCATGCGAATATAAAAATTCACAGAAAATTTTCAAAGTCAAAATCGGTTCATATTTGCGAGCCGTCACGCGCAAAAGCTGAAATATTGCGTCAAAAGGGTGGATTTTTCCGTACCGTTATGATATAATAAATTTGAATATGCGTTTTACGCATACGAAATACGAAAGGAATAAAAACATTACATATGCCGAGATATACTGAAAAAGCCGAAATGATGACGCTGCCCGTCGTACCTCTTCGCGGACTTGTCGCGTTTCCGGCGGTGCCGCTCAGCTTTGAATGCGAGCGCGACGTCTCCATCGACGCCGTCGAATCCGCGCTCGCCGCGGACATGCTCGTGTTCCTCGTCACGCAGCGCGACATCGCATGCGACGACCCGACCGAGAAGGACGTCTACACCGTCGGCTGCGTCGCAAGGATAAAGCAGTCGCTGCGCACGCCCGAGGACGCGATGCGCGTGCTCGTCGAGGGGCAGTGCCGCGCCACGATAACGCACTGGAAGCGCGAGGACGGCATCATACGCGCGACAGTCATGACGAAGACGGTGACGCTCGACGGCGACCCCGACGCGCGCACACGCGCCGGTATGCGCGTGCTCTTGTCCGCGCTCGAGGACCGCGCCTCGAAGCGTCGTCTGTCGCGCGAGCTCGTCATGGCGGCTCACGCCATACATTCGCCGGGACTTCTCTGCGACTTTATCGCGTCGAGCGCGTTCGTCAAATGGGAGAACAGGCAGCATGTGCTCGAACAGTTCGACCCGATACGCAGAATGACCGTCACGCTCAAATTGCTCGGAGACGAGGACGAAATGCTCGAGCTCGAGTCGGAGATACAGGACCGCGTGCGCGAGTCGATAGGCGAGGCGCAGCGCGAGCATTTCCTGCGCGAGCAGCTGCGGGTCATAAACGACGAGCTCGGCATGGGTGACGACGAGGACTACTACGACCGCATAATGGACGCAAAGCTGCCCGATGATGTGCGAGAAAAGCTGCTCAAGGAGTCGTCGCGCATAGGTCAGATGCAGCCGGGCTCGCCCGAGGCGGCGCTCATACACAACTACCTCGACACGTGCCTTTCCCTGCCGTGGAACACGGTGACGAAGGACCGCGTCGACGTCGCCGCCGCGAAGCGCATACTCAATGAGGACCACGACGGTCTTGACAAGGTGAAGGACCGCATACTCGAATATCTCGCCGTCAAGCAGCTCTCCCCCGAGCTTCGCCATCAGATAATATGCCTGTACGGGCCTCCCGGCACGGGCAAGACGTCCATCGCGAAGTCGATTGCCCGCGCGATGAAGCGTAAGTACGTGCGCGTGTCGCTCGGAGGCGTGCGCGACGAGGCAGATATACGCGGTCACCGCAAGACCTACATCGGCGCGATGCCGGGACGCATAATCACCGCCATGATCGAGGCGGGGACGAAAAATCCGCTCATTCTGTTCGACGAGATCGACAAGCTGACGCGCGACGCCCACGGCGACCCCGCGTCCGCGATGCTCGAGGTACTCGACTCGGAGCAAAACAAGAACTTCCGCGACCACTTTATCGAGATGCCGTTCGACCTCTCCGACTGCATGTTCATATGCACTGCCAACTCGCTCGACACTGTTCCCCGCCCGCTTCTCGACAGAATGGAGGTCATCGAGCTTTCGTCGTACACGCGCGGCGAAAAGCTGTCGATTGCGAAAAATCACCTTATCCCGAAGCAGTGCAAACGCCACGGACTCGACCGCCGCCGCTTCAAGATCGCCGACGACGCCGTATACGAGCTCATCGACTACTACACCGCCGAAGCCGGCGTGCGCGAGCTCGAACGCGAGATAGCGTCGCTGTGCCGCAAAGGCGCGCGCAGACTCGTCGAGGGCGAGTCAAAGACGATAAAGATCGACGCCCCGGCGATAAAGTCGTATCTCGGCGCGCGCAAGGTGATGCCCGAGCATGTGTCTGACGAGCCGGAGATAGGCGTCGTCAACGGCATGGCGTACACCTCCGTCGGCGGCGACTTACTTAAGATAGAAGTCCTCGTCATGGACGGCACTGGTCAGCTAAAGCTGACGGGCTCGCTCGGCGACGTGATGAAGGAATCCGCCGGCATCGGCGTCAGCTACATACGCGCGCACGCGGACGAGCTCGGCGTGGAGCCCGACTTCTATAAAACAAAGGATCTGCACATACACGTCCCCGAGGGCGCGACGCCGAAGGACGGACCGTCGGCGGGCATAACTATGCTGTGCGCGATGGTGAGCGCGCTGTCGCGCCGACCCGCGCGCCCCGACATCTCGATGACGGGCGAGCTGACGCTGACGGGACGCGTCATCGCGATAGGCGGTCTGCGCGAAAAGACGTCGGCGGCATACGCCGCGGGCGTGCGCCGCATACTCATACCGCGCGACAACGAAGCCGACCTCGAGGATATCGACCCGACCGTGCGCGCAAACGTCGAATTCACGCTCATATCGCGCGCGTCGGACGCGCTCCGCGTCATATTCGCCGACGGCGAACGCAAGGAAAGCGACTGCCGCAGGCACGCCTCCGACTGCGAATGTGAGTACGACACGATGCTGCCGACGATCCCGACGAAAATTTCGACGACTTACAATATAACGTGACCCCGTACTGCCCACATGTAGTTTTTTCACAAAAAAAGGTATATTACCTATGTGGGGATCTATCCCGCAACACTGACTAAAACGAGGTGATATTTATGCTTTGTCCCGTCCGACTCAAAGAATGTGAAAAAAACTACATATCGGGAGCAGTACAGAATGACAAAAGAATATTCAAGAATAGGATCACATACACGAAAAGTTGATACCGCAAAGGACGGCGCCGTATGAACGATGAGACGATGGAAAAGAAAAACAGCAGAAATAGGATAAGCAGGCTCGAAAAGCTGAAAGATGCGCTTGAGGCGCGCGGCGTCGTATTCACGGCGGCGGACAGGACGCAGATAGATGTGATCGAAGATATATACGGCATAAAATTCCCGAAGCTTCTCGCGGAGTTTTATATGCTCGGCGTGCCGACGGACGGGGACGGATATTTCCCGTCGTGGCTCGATATGTCAAACGAAAACGTCGAGTCGATAAAGGCGCGCATCAGCGAGCCGAAAGATCTTCTTTGGGCGGACGTCAGGGACGGTTTTTGGCTGCCTTTATGGGGCGAACGTCCGCAGAGCAACGACGCGCTTGAGGCGCGGTTTTGTGAACTCATACACGGCGCGCCGACGCTCATACCGATATACGGTCACCGCTACGTCTGCGCCATAGACGGCGTCGACGACCCGCCCGTTATCTCCGCCGTCGGCGGCGACATCATCTTTTACGGCTCGGGGCTCGCCGACTACATGTCGCGCGAATTTTTGAACGGGGACGGCGGTGTCGACGTGTCCGTCCGCGTGCCGTTCTGGGGTGACATCATCGAATACAACACATCGCCCGAAAAATCGTCCGGGATCTGGCACGATACCGCCGCATCGTACGGAATCGGCAAAACGTACACGCTCACGCCTGTTGAGGGCGGCTTCGACACCGTCGACGACTTTTCGCAGGGGCTTGCGTATGTGTCGTACTCCGACGGGCGGTGCGGCTACATCGACCGCTCCGGCAAGCTCAAAATACCGACCGTATTCCGCGACCCGAGACAAAAGGTCGTCGACCAACACGGGAACGAATATTACACATACAACGACACGCGTTTCTGCTCCGGCCTCGCCTGCGTCGCCGATGAAAACGGCAAATACGGCTACATCGACACGCGCGGTGAACGCGCGATACCGTTCCGCTTTGATTATGCGGACGCGTTCCGCACAGACAGCGAGGATACGAGTCATGCGATCGTCACCCTCGACGGCGAGAATGTTTTCATCGACACGCACGGAGATGTGATATTCCGCTTTTGCGACATCGAACGCGACTATGAATACGCGGACTACTTCGGCTTTGACGGCAAGCTGATCGCCGTCGTAAGGGGCGGCAATGTCGGTTACGTCGACGTTCACGGGAAAACCGTGATCTCGTTTGAATACGATATACCGCTCGACCACGACTGCGTTTTATACTCGTATTTCAGCGAAGGACTTTTGCCCGTAAAGAAAGACGGCGTGTGGCGCTACATCGACCGGAACAACAACACCGTGATCGGTCCTTTGCACGGTATCGACTATGCGGGCGACTTCAGAGCAGGCGCCGCGCTCGTATGGCGCGGAGAATATACACCTGTCGACTCGCGTGCGGCGAAAACGGTCGCGGAACGCGAAAAGCTCATTCACCTCTCGCACAAAAACATGCACATGGGGCTCATTGACAGATCGGGCAGCGTTATCATGCCGCTTGAGAACAATATGCTCTATGATCTTGACGACGGCGGCAGATACGTCGCGTTCCGCGACGGACGCGAGTTCATTATCGACAGAACCGGCGCCGTCATAAACGAGCTTTGCGGACTGTACTTCCGCTCCTCGTACCCCGGAAGCGGGTATATATGCGCCATGAATGACGACGGACACATAGCGGTGCTCGACTATGACGGCAACATCGTTCTGCCTCCCGTCTACGCCGACGCGCACGCCGAGCGCGGGTGCGCGATCGTCAAAGACGACAACGGCAGATACGGCGTCGTCGACATGGACGGCAATACGCTCGTTCCGCTCGAATTCGACCGCATATCGCACTTTGACAGCGAGAGGTGCTCGATCGCGCGGCGCGGCGACAGGTACTACGTGATGCGACTGCTGTAGAAAACGTGACGCCCGCCGATAACGCAAGTTATGATAATATCATTTCGGAAAGAATAAAGCCATGCTCAACACAAACAACGTAACGCTCGCGATATCGGCGGGCAGACCCGACCAGTTTATAAAGGAACCGCTGCCGCAGGTGGCGCTTTCGGGGCGCTCCAACGTCGGCAAAAGCTCGCTCGTCAACGCGCTCCTCGGGCGAAAGTCGCTCGCCCGCGTCAGCGGCACGCCGGGCAAGACGATCACCGTCAACTATTACCGCGTCGACGGGAAGCTGTTCCTTGTCGACCTGCCCGGCTACGGCTACGCGAAGCGGACGCGCGAGGAGCAGGCGAGGTGGTCGGCGCTGACCGACGGCTATCTCGTCAGAAACCCGAACATCGACCTTTTGCGCCTCGTCCTCCAGCTCATCGACGTGCGCGTCGGTCCGACCGCCGACGACAACACGATGCTCGGCTGGCTCAACAATAGCGGCATTCCCTATGCCGTCATCGCGACGAAATGCGACAAATGCTCAAAATCCGAGCTTGAATCTAACGTCGGCGCGCTGCAGACGCACCCGAACATTGCCGCAGACGCGCCAATAATCCCCTTCTCTTCCACAAAAAACATCGGCATACGCGAGGTCTGGAGCCTCATCGCCGATATAACCGGAGCAAGATAATGCCTGAATTTGTCTCACGTATACTTCCGTATCTTTTCCGCATACCCGCCGTCCTCATCGCGCTGACCGTGCATGAGGTCTGCCACGGCATCGTCGCCTACAAGCTCGGCGACACGACCGCGCGCGACATGGGGCGTCTGTCGCTCAATCCGCTCCGCCACCTCACGCCGCTCGGCTGCATATGCATGATATTTCTCGGCTTCGGCTTTGCGAAGCCTGTGCCGATAAATACGCGCTATTTCAAGCACCCGAAGCGCGACATGGCGCTGACCGCAATTGCCGGGCCGCTCTCTAACATGTGCCTTGCGATAGTCGCGATACTTCTCGAGTTTATAGTAAACGCGATGATCGGCGCCGTCTATCCGGACCCGGCGGAAATGTCGTCGTTCGCCTTCTACGTCGCTTACTTCATACTTTACTTTCTGCAAACATTCTACCTTCTCAATCTCTCGCTCGCCGTGTTCAACATGATACCCCTGCCGCCGCTCGACGGCTCGCGCGTCGTCTACGCGTTCCTTCCCGAGAAGTACTACTTCGGCGTCATGCGCTACGAGCGCTACATCATGCTCGCCATGTTCGTCCTCATCTGGTCGGGTGCGCTGAGCGGCGTGCTCTCGACTGCCGTCATATGGCTGTCGAACGCGATACATTCCGCGTTCGCGCTTCTGCCCTTCTTCGGCTGAGTTCACACGCATCATATGGAAACGATAACGTACAGACTCGATCAGTTCGAGGGACCGCTCGACCTGCTTTTGTCACTTATTCAGAAAAATAAATTCGACATCGCGGACATACCGATAGCGATCATCTGCGACCAGTACATCGACTACATCGAGCGCGCGAAGTCCCACGACCTCGACGTCTCGTCCGACTTCATCGTGATGGCGAGCCGCCTGATGCTCATAAAAAGCCGTATGCTCCTGCCGAAGCAGGAGGAGGACGGCGAGGACCCGCGCGAGGACCTCGCGCGAGCCGTGCTCGAATATGCGCGCGCAAAGGAGGCGGCGGGACTTCTGTCCGGCATGTACTCGATGCACAGCGGCAGAATGGTCAAGGACACGGACGAAATAAAGCCTGACAAGACTATCCGCGAGCACGACATATCGCTTTTGAGCGACGCCTTGTACCGCGTTTTGTCGGAGACTCGCGCGGTCGAAGCGTCGACGTCACGGTTCACGCCGCTCATACGCAAGCGCACGATGTCCGCAGCGGAGAAAGCCGCCGACGTCGTCGACTACATGAAAGGGCGCGGCGAGGTCAGCGCGGAGGAATTATTCGCACGCGAGTCGACAAAATCGGATATGATAACAGTTTTCCTCGCGATACTCGAGCTTTTGCGTAGTCAGAAGATCGCCATCGTCGGGGACGGCACATACGCCGACGACGACGGAACGCTCAGAACAGAATCGCTCACGTTCGAGCTCGTGCCGGAAAGCGATAATACTAACATTGACGAAACGGAGGACAGCGCGTCATGACCGACACAAACGACAAGATACATATCGAGGACGCCGACTGCTCCGACGCATCGTCGTTTACTGCGGACGATGAGGGACGCGAGCTTCGCGCCGCGCTCGAGGCGATACTGTTCGCCGCCGGTCACCCCGTATCATACGAAAAGCTGTCCGCTGTGCTCGGCGTGCCCGCATACACTGTCCGCACGCTCGCAAACTCCGTCGCCGTCGAATACAACTCCGACGATTCGCCGCACGGCATAATGATTTTGACATTCGACGACGGCTGCCAGCTCTGCACGAAGGAGCGCTTCGCGCCGCTCATAAAGGAGGCGCTCGGCATACGGCGCGGCGGCAACCTGTCCGCGTCGTCGCTCGAGGTGCTCGCCATAATCGCCTACAACCAGCCGTGTACGCGCTCCTACGTCGACACCGTGCGCGGCGTCGACTCGGGCTACATAGTCTCGTCGCTGACCGAAAAAGGACTGATCGAGCAGCGCGGACGCCTCGACGTCCCGGGACGCCCTATGCTGTACGGCACTACCGACGCTTTCCTGCGCGTATTCGGCATTTCGTCCGTCGACGAGCTGCCCGCAGTCGCGCTGAAAGGCGACGGCGGTGACGGCGAACAGATCCCCGTCAGCGAATCGGAGCTTTTGTAAACGTCACACCGACAGAAAGGAGACGACCGCATATAATGACAGCGCTGTATATAATCGCCGCCGTCGCGGCGCTCCTGTGCGTGATTCTTTTCGCGCGGATAAAGCTCGTCTTCGAGCTCGACGGGGATATGAGCCTGCGCGTCTCGTACCTGTTTTTGAATATCAGGCTCGTGCCGTCGCCGACCGGCAAAATCAAGCTCGGCGACTACACATACGAAAAGACGCACAAAAAGAAAAAGAGCAAAAAGGCCGCAAAAAAGACGTCAAAGAAAAGCGGCACATCGAAAAAGCAAAGCACAAAAGGCGAACCGCAGACCGACTCGCCGTCGGGCGGCGCCGTCAAGCTTTTATATGAGCTGCGCGACGTAATAATCTCGACTGTCAAGCGCGTGCCGGGGAAACTGCGCCTCAATATCTACCGCCTGTATATCGACGTTGGCGGATCTGACGCCGCAGTCACCGCCGTCACATACGGCGTCGTAGTGCAGGCCGTCGGCGCCGTCCTCGCGCTCGCCGAGTCGTACGCGGACGTGAGAGTTTCGAAAAACGCCGTCATGATACTGCCGAACTACATCTCCGGCAAGCTCGCCGCATCTGTCAGGGTAAAGCTGTCCGTGCGGGTCTCCTCCGTCCTCGGACTCGGGCTGCGCTTCATATTCGGATTCATCAAAGTAAAAATGTCGCAAGCCGACACACAATAAATACGAGAAAGGGCAACGATAATGAACGAGAAAAACAAGATCAGCGACATAATCGAAACGTCGCTCGAACACATCAGAACAGTCGTCGACGCCAACACCATCATCGGCGCGCCGATCAACACGCCACAGGGCATAACGATCCTTCCCGTCTCAAAGGTCGCGGTCGGTTTTGCGTCGGGCGGCTTTGACTACCTCGGCAAAAACGCGACCAAGTCCGATAAAGATCACGGCAACAACTTCGGCGGAGGCGGCGGCAGCGGTCTTTCCGTCGATCCGGTCGCATTCCTCGTCATCGACCCGAACGGTCGAGTCGAGCTTTTGCCCGTGACGGTGCAGACACAGAAGTCCGACGTCGCGACGATCATCGACGGCGCGCCCGCGCTAATCGACAAAATAAAGTCGCTGTTCAAAAAGAAAGACAAAGGCGGCGAGGAAGAAGCTGCCGAGGACGATATTGAAGAAAGCGACGACGCAGCGACCGACGGCGCAGTATCTGACGATACCGACGACACAGCTGTCGCCGACGAGCCGCAGACTGCCGAATAACATATCATCATGCATAATTTGCGGCGAGTCGCGGAAAAATAAACTCGAATAAAACTGTTTCGGAGTTTATTTATGAAAACGACACGCCGCATCGCGGCACTTACATTCACGCTGACGATTTTATTTTGCCTCGCCTTGCCTGTATGCGCATTTTCGGGCACGTCCGCCCGCGCAGCGATTCTGATCGAAGCGTCGACGCGCGGCGTCATATACGAATCTAACGCCGACGCCCGCCTTCCGATGGCGAGCACGACGAAGATTATGACTGCGCTTTGCGCAATCGAGTCGCGTCCGCTGACGGATAAGATCACGATACCGCATGACGCTGTCGGCGTTGAGGGCTCGTCGATATATCTGCGTGAGGGGGAGGTTCTTACAGTCGAGGATCTACTCTACGCCGTCATGCTCGCGAGCGCCAACGATGCCGCGACCGCGCTCGCCATCGCCGTTTCGGGCTCAGTCGACGCGTTCGCGGAGTTGATGAACGCGCGCGCACGCTCGCTCGGACTCGAAAACACGCATTTTACGAACCCGCACGGACTCGACAATGAGGAACACTACACGAGCGCCCGCGACCTTGCGACAGTAACCGCCGCCGCGCTCGAAAACGAGACGTTCCGCACTATCGCGTCGACATACAAGCACACCATACCCGCCGCAGACGGCGGCGTGCGCGTGCTCATCAACCACAATAAGCTGCTTCGCTTTAGCGACGACGTTATCGGCGTCAAGACAGGCTTCACCAAGCGAAGCGGGCGCTGCCTCGTCACCGCCGCCGAACGCGGCGGCGTCACAGTCATCGCCGTCACGCTGTCCGACCCCGACGACTGGCGCGACCACACCGCCATGCTCGAACACGGGCTCGACGCGTATACCGCGTACACGCTCGCCGAGCCGGGCTCGCTCGCCTTCCCCGTTCCCGTGACGGGCGGCGAGGGCGGCGACTGCTTCGTCATCGCAAAAACAGCGAATCGCTGTCGATATGCGTTCCCGCCGGCACGCCCGAACCGAAGCGCGTCGTCGAGCTCGACCGTTTCATGTTCGCGCCCGTACGCGGCGGCGACGTGATCGGAAAGGTGAGCTGGTACGGCGACGACGGCAAATGTTACGGAAGCGTCGATCTTTACGCATCGGACTCGGTCCCCGCGCGCCAAATCCCGACCGCGTGGGAGAAAATAAAAGACTTTTTCACAAAAGGAGAAAAATAATGAAACAGTTCATGGACCGCGACTTTCTTCTGACGACGGACACTGCCCGTCACCTCTATCACGACGTCGCATCGACCTTGCCCATAATCGACTACCACTGTCATGTACCGCCGCGCGAGATCGCCGAGGACAGACGGTGCTCCAACATCACCGAGCTTTGGCTCGGCGGCGACCACTACAAGTGGCGCGCCATCCGCTCGGCGGGCGTGCCGGAGCGTTACATAACGGGCGACGCGTCCGACTACGAGAAATTCCGCGCGTACGCGTCCGTGATGCCGCGTCTCATCGGCAATCCCCTCTACCACTGGACGCATCTCGAGCTGCGCCGCTACTTCGACTGCGACCTCATCCTCTCGCCCGAAACGTGCGACGAGATATGGAAGCTGACCTCCGATGCGCTCGCGAAGGACGAGTACAGCGTCAAAAACATAATCCGCCGCTCCAACGTCGACGTCATATGCACGACCGACGACCCGGCCGACACGCTCGAATATCACGAAGCCATCGGCAAGGACGACTCGTTTGCGACGAAGGTCTATCCCGCATGGCGTCCCGACAAAGGCGTCAATATCGAGGCCGCAGGCTTCGGCGACTACATAAAGAAGCTCGGCGTCGCCGCAGGCGTTGATATCGTCGACCTTGAGTCGCTGTTCGAGGCGTACCGCCGCCGCTTCGATTTCTTCGCCGCGCACGGCTGCCGCGTCGCCGACCACGGATTTGACATCTACCCGACGTTCGTCGAGCCCGACCTCTACCACGCCGACCTCATCTTCAAAAACGCGCTCAAGTCAAACGGCGCCGTCGCCGATATGCACGACATCTGCCTTTACAAAACCGAGATGATGCGCTTCTTCGGCTCCGAATACGTCAAGCGCGGCTGGGCGATGCAGATACACTTCGGCGTTTTACGCAATCCGAACTCGCGCATGTTCGCGCGTCTCGGTCCCGACACGGGATTTGACACGATCGGCGATACCGTCCCGATGAAAACGCTCGCCGCGCTTTGCAACTACCTCGATTCAAACGACGCGCTCCCGCGCACACTTCTCTACCCGATAGCTCCGCAGCAGAACGCCGCCGTCGCCGCTCTGTGCGGCAGCTTCCAAACGTCGGGCGACGGATTCCCGCACATGATGCAGGGCAGCGCATGGTGGTTCGCCGATACGCTCGACGGCATGCGGACGCAGATGACGACGCTCGCGTCGCTGTCCGTGTTCGGCGAGTTCCTCGGCATGCTGACCGACTCGCGCAGCTTCACTTCGTACCCGCGCCACGAATACTTCCGCCGCATACTCTGCGACATCGTCGGCGGCTGGGTCGAGAGCGGACTGTACCCCTCCGGCGATGAAGCGGACAAGATCATCGCGGATATTTCATATTACAACGCTAAAAAGTATTTCAAGTTCTGATCTTTGATTTTTGGAGCGCGGCATGTTAAAGTGTGCCGCGCTCCGATTTTTATAGACCCGCCGCCGTCCAAATAACAGCAGCGAGCCGTAGGCTTTCAAGTGAACACTACGCGCAACGTGCTCGTGCGATGCTCGACGCTCCCATCGTCCGACGCAGACACGACGTTCCGTCGGCGATATCGACATGCCGTGAGGGAGCTGTTCGCAGGAAGTGTTGACGCGGTCTGAGCCCCGTAGCCTTTTCTGCCGCCGACTCGATAACATCGACGAACACACGGGAGCCTCTTTCGGGTTCGACAAGGGGGACTTTCTTGCGAGAAAGTCCCCCTTGTCAAAAACCTATTTGCAGGTGTGAAAGACGTCACCACGTCAAGTGAACAAAGGTAGCTGCCGGTGGGGACAGACGGCATAAACATCCGCGGTGAGCGGAGATACAAGTTTTGAATTTGGTCTATCGTTAATACAAAAAAGTAATACACAAATTTGTGAAAAGCACTTGACAAATCGCAGATTTTGTGGTATAATATAGACAGATAAAGGAGAAACGGTGTGCGTAGGTTTTGCGGAGAATCCGCTTAAAAATAATGGAGGTGCATTATGAAAAAGTTTTTATCAGTCACAATGATTATTGCAGTTATCGCCGCGCTTGCGGTGCACGCGTTTGCCGCAGATGTCCCGCAGGACGGGCTTATCGGACATTTCAGGCTCGATGGCGACTTGGTCAATGACGTGACGGGGCTTTCTGCAACTCGACTTTATAGAGAATTTCACCCGCTCGATGAAGAAAGCGGAAAAATATCTCCTCCGACGTATTATGACGGCCTTGACGGAATGTGTTATACGATACATAATGATGATGACCCCGAAGTACATCATGTAATAGATACGGGTGTAAGTCCCGGGAACGGTGATTTTACGTTCGGTATGTGGCTCCTGGATGAAAGAGTAGGCGGGACTAATCTCGAATATATGAGATACGGCGACAGCGTATACAGAAACAATTCCGACGAACCGTATAAATTTTTCTCGATAGAAACGGGCTCCGCATACAGCTCGATAATCTTTTCAGGGCTTTGTTCATCTTCATACTCTTC
>CANPXS010000031.1 GCA_947586625.1 uncultured Clostridia bacterium
CGCAGGTCCGACAGGCCCGCAGGGCGATACGGGTCCCGCAGGGCCAACCGGTCCGCAGGGACCGCAAGGTGAAACAGGACCCGCAGGTCCGACAGGCCCGCAGGGACCGCAGGGCGAAACGGGTCCCGCTGGTCCTACCGGTCCGCAGGGCGAAGCCGGTCCCGCAGGTCCTACAGGGCCGCAGGGACCGCAAGGCGACACGGGTCCCGCAGGTCCCACGGGTCCGCAGGGACCGCAGGGTGAAACGGGTCCCGCAGGTCCTACAGGGCCGCAGGGGCCGCAGGGCGATACGGGTCCCGCAGGTCCCACTGGTCCGCAGGGACCGCAAGGCGAGCCCGGGACCGTGCTATCCTACGCCGACTTCTACGCCCTCATGCCGCCCGACAACGATGACACCGTCGCCGCAGGCGCCGACGTCGACTTTCCCGCAGACGGCTCTGTCAGCGGGACAACGATAACGCGGCTCAGCGCCTCGACGTTCAACCTCGCCGAGCCCGGCGTATACCTTGTGATGTTCAACGCTTCCGTGACGCAGCCGGGACAGCTCGTCGTCACCGTCAACGGCGACGAGCTCGACGGAACCGTAGTAGGACGCAACGCGGGCGCATCGCAGATAAACGGCGTCTCTATCGTGACGACGACGGCGGCGAACTCCGTTCTGTCCGTGCGCAATCCCGCCGACAACGCGACGGCGCTCGCGCTCACCCCGACAGCGGGCGGCACGCTCCCCGTCTCCGCGCATCTTGTCATTTTGCAGCTGCGATAATATAGTATAAAATATTCGCGGGGCATGAGCTTATCGGGAGTTCATGCCCCCGAAAATTTTCTTTTGCCGCGTCTGTTGACACGGACGTCGCGACGTGATATCATCATATCGGAAAAGAAATGCGACAGGGGAAACATCAATGCTTATTTTCAGAAAAATGAAGGAGACCGACTACGACAACGTCGACGCCATGATGCGCGAGCTGCATGCGCTTCACGTAAATTCGCGTCCCGACATGTACCGCCCGCTCCCGCATCCGTACTCGTTTGAGGAATTCTGCCGACGCGGCGCGTCCCCCGACTGGATATGTCTTTACGCCGAGGACGGCGGCAAGCCGGTCGGGCTGTGCTTTGTCGAGCTTCGCCGCCGCACGTTCATGTCAGACGAGACGTCCGCCTACATGCACGATATCTACGTCATACCGTCGTCGCGCCGTCAGCATATCGGAACTATGATGTACCGCATCGTCGAGCGCGAGGCGCGCGAAAAGGGCGCGGTACGGCTCGACATCAGCGTCTGGAGCTTCAACGAGGACGCGATGTGCTTTTACCGCAAAATGGGGCTCACGCCGCAACGATACGTGCTTGAAAAGGACATCCGCGAGGAGAGCTTCGAGCATGAATGCGAACATATGAAATAAACGGATACGCCCGCTTGCGGGCGTATTTTTTGCATTTTTTCGTCGTTTCCTATTGACAATGTTTATCGAATATCGTAAAATATATCACGTAATTTGAATTTTATTTTACGAAAGTGAGATTTATTATGTCAAAGAAAGCAAAGATCGTCCTTATCGTGTCCGTATCGCTGCTTGCAGCCGTCGCCGCAACTATTGCCGCGATCATCACCGTGCCGCTCGTCAAAGAAGCGTTTGAGCTCTGGAATATGGACCGAGCCTACAAGGCGAACTGGGGGTTCAAGCTCGTCAAAGGGACAAAACCGCTTTATGAAGCGCCGAGAGAGTCGAGCTTTTTCGGCGACGGCGTCAGATACAGCGTATTCGACATATCCGGCGTCGACGACGCAAAAATCGCATATTCGCTGAAGCACGGTTCCGACGGCGAATTCGAACGCGATGTCGCCTCGCTCATGTCGCGCCGCGCCGACGAGAACGGCGGCGACGTAGACGCGCTCTACGCGCTCCACTTCCCCGACGAATACGATTACCGCAAGACCGTCGACGGCGACGACACGCTCTACATCGTCGCATTCGGCGGCAGGCTCTACATAATCGAGGATTTTATGTGACCGAGACGCAAAAATGCCGCCGCACACGTGTGCGGCGGCAAATGTTTACCGTCAAAGCAATTTGAGTTACAGTTACAGCAGCGACTCGAAGAAATCGAGCACGCGCGGGAGATTCTTGTCCCAGAAGTCCCACCAGTGGTCGCCCCTCGACTCGTAGTATTTATAATCCCACCCGCCGCGGCTCATCATGAAGTCGCGGAAACGGATGTTGTCCTCGTGCAGAAAATCCTCGGTGCCGCAGAGCTGGCGCAATATCGGCAGCTGACCACCGCTCGCCTCTGCCCGGCGCACGAGCTCGTACAGGTCATGCTCCGACCCCTCGAGCGTGTTCATATAGTCGCGTCCGAAGTCGGCTCTTCCGTCCGACGGCCACGCGCCGCAGTCGCGGAATCTGTAAACGATATCGGTGACGCCCGAAAAGCTGACCGTCGCCGCATATCTGTCGGGGTGCGACAGCGCTATCTTGAACGCTCCGTACCCGCCCATCGAGTTGCCCATCAAAAAGCGCTTTGCACGCTTCGTTGAGAATTTGTATTTATCGTGCAGCATAACGGGCAGCTCCTCCGTTATCTGCGTCCAGTACATCTCGCCTCTCGCCATGTCCGTGTAGTAGCTGTTCGCCGCGAACGGCATGACGGCGGCTATTTTTTTGTCCTCGAGCAAAAGCGGCAGACGCGTGCCGCGTATCCACGATCTGACATCGTCCGTCATTCCGTGCGTTATCGTTATGTACGGTATCTCGCGCAGTCCCGCCGCATTGTCGGGTATTATGACCGAGTACGGCGTTGCGTGACCGAGCGTTTGTGAATCATATTCCGTCGTGATGATTTCCAAATGATGTCACCTCACAATTTGCCGAGCGCATACCCGCGCCCGCGGATCGTCTTTATGAGCGGATTGCCCGTCAGCTTTTCGAGCTTCGTGCGCAAAAAGCACACGTACACCTGCGCCGCGTTCGTCTCTTTTTCTTTGCGGGACATAGCGATCTCCGACAGCTCCTCATATGTCACGCCTTCGTCGCCGCGTTCATAGAGGTATTCGAACACCGCGAATTCCTTGTCCGTCAGCATCGCCTCGCCGCCGCGGAACAATACCGACTGCCTGTTCCTGTCTATCGTGAGCTCGTCGAGTATATTTTCGTTCGCACGGACGCAGCCGCCGACCGCAGTCATGAATTCGCTTTTGGTGAACGGACGCAACAGCTCGTGTACGTGCCTGCTTTTCGAATAGACGAGATACAGACATTTCTGCTCGACCCGCCTGTCGGACGCCTCCGCCGTCTCCGCGTCGACGACAGTCAGCGCGCCGCCGTTTTTTACGACGCTGTAACCCGCGTCCGTGAGCCAGCGGCTTATGACCTCGCGCAGCTCATCATCTCTGCTTTCGATACGTACGCTTTTTTCGTTCATGCAAGCACCACCTTTGCTTCCGCGTTGAGCGTTCCGTCCGACAGCTTTGAGCGGAAATATCTCACGCCGCCGTCCGACGCGCCCTCTATCTCTATTTTGCCGCCGAGCGAGCACTCGTGGCTGTAATTTATGAAAATGCTTTTAACTCGTGCCTCGCCCGCGCATATCTCCGGCACGCAGCCGCAGAACATATCGGCATAGACCGTGTTGTTCATGTGCCTGTTTTCGTCGATGTCGCCGTATTCGACGCGCTTTTCGTCAAGCCTTACAAGGTCGGACGACTGTATCGTGTCGGGCAGCGTCAGTCTGCGCGGCAGCTCCATATCTATCGGCTCCTCCGCCATATAATCGGACGGGAAGTCGCGCACGCGGATTATTTTGCGCTCGCCGAAATCGTACAGCGTCCACACCGTCTTTGATCTCGCGACGGTGACGTCGCCGCACCGCACCGAAAACGCGCGTCCGAACGACACGCCCGCGCACGTATTTTCCGCCCAAGTTCCGACCTCGAATTCGTCTCCGTGGCGCAGCTCCGCATATACCTCGACGACGGTCCGCGCGAGCAGGAATGCCTGTCCTTTGGCACGCAGGCTCTCCGCCGTCGGTCCCGCCTTGTTCATGTGACGGTACGCGGTCTCCTCCATGTATCTCATCAGCGCGGACACCTTCATCCGCCCCGACATATCAACGTCATGCGGCAGCGCCCGATATGGTTCGTATAGGATCATGGCATGAGTTAGGGGGAGAAAAAGCCTTTGCAAAAGCTTTTTCTCCCCCCTGACCCCCCTTTTTCAAATCAAATTATAACAGATCGTGACAAAACATGACCGCGGGGCGCTTTTATACGCCCCGGGTCGCTGTATAATGATTTTTAATTACGCCTTGCCGTTGGAGCCGAGGACGTCCACGATCTTGTGCTCCACCATCGCCTTTATAGCCTCGCGCGCGGGCTTGAGGTACTGACGGGGATCGAAGTGATCGGGATGCTCGTTGAAGTACTTGCGTATCGTCGCCGTCATAGCGAGACGGAGGTCGGAGTCGATGTTGATCTTGCAGACCGCCATCGTAGCCGCCTGTCTGAGCTGCTCTTCGGGAACACCGATAGCGCCGGGCATGTTGCCGCCGTTTTCGTTGATCTCCTTGACGAATTCCTGCGGAACGGAGGACGAACCGTGAAGAACTATCGGGAAACCGGGCAGACGCTTCGAGACTTCCTCGAGTATGTCGAATCTGAGCTGGGGCTTCGTTCCGGGCTTGAACTTATATGCGCCGTGGCTCGTGCCGATAGCGATAGCGAGGGAGTCGCAGCCTGTAGCCTCGACGAATTCCTGGACCTGCTCGGGCTTCGTGTAGGACGAATCCTCAGCCGATACCTTGACCTCGTCCTCGACGCCCGCGAGCGTGCCGAGCTCGGCCTCAACGACGACGCCGTGAGCGTGCGCGTACTCGACTACCTTCTTCGTCAGCTCGATATTGTCCTTGAAGGACTTGGAGCTGCCGTCGATCATGACGGAGGAGAAACCGCCGTCGATGCAGGACTTGCAGAGCTCAAAGCTGTCGCCGTGGTCGAGATGGACCGCGATGGGAAGATCGAAACCCGCAGATTCCTGTGCGTCCTCGATAGCAGCTTCGATGAGCTTCATCAGATATACGTGCTTCGCATATGCGCGGGCGCCCTTGCTGACCTGAAGGATGAGGGGCGATCTCTGCGCTATTGCAGCCTCGGTGATGCCCTGGATGATCTCCATGTTGTTGACGTTGAACGCGCCTACGGCGTAGCCGCCGTTATACGCCTTCGCGAACATTTCTTTCGTTGTTACGATTGCCATTTTATTTCTCCCGTTGTTTTTATTTATTTCGGTCTATACGTATTTTAATACAAACCGATGGAAAAATCAACCCCATACACGATATTTTTCATTCGGACGGAGCAGTAGTAAAAGTTTTTGAAAGGATGAGAGTTTGAGAGAAGGAAAACTTTTTTCAAAAAGTTTTCCTTCTCTCAAGGAATTAATCCAAAAAATCTTTTCTGTAATCGACGCCGAACGCTTCCGCGAGCGTGCGCAGTTCGTCGTCCTTTATCGTATTTATGCGCGGCATACCGGCGGTCAGCATGTATATCTGCGCCGCCTTCTCGACAGTCTCGATAAGCCCGAACGCTTCGTCCATCGTTTTGCCCGCGCCGTAAAGACCGTGCATGCCCCACACGACGGTGCGGTACTGCTTCATCTTCTCCGCAGTCGCGGCGCCTATCTCGTTCGTGCCGCAGAGCATCCACGGCAGAACGCCGACGCCCTCCGGGAACACGACTATGCATTCGGTACACATCTGCCACAGCGTGCGCGTGAACGACCTGTCGTCGAGCGGATGTATGTAGTTCATCGCAAGCGTGTTCGTCGGATGGCAGTGCATGACGACGCGGTTTTCAGGGTCGACGGACAGGCGCGCGACATGGCTCATCATGTGCGCGGGAAATTCGCTCGTGAATTTTCCGCCGTCGGAGTATCCCCATAAAAGCTCCGCCGTTTTGCCGCCGTCGGCGAGTCTCACCACGCCGAGCGTCACATCGGGTTCAGATGCGACGAGACGGAAATACTTTCCCGTGCCCGTGACGAGAAAATATCTGCCCTCGAGCTCCGGCGCGGAAAATCCCGTCGGTATGCGCCGCTTTACGTCACTTACATCGAGATACGGCGCGACCTCGTCCCCCGAGAGCAGCAGGCTGATGTTGCCCCCGTTGCGCTCGTTCCAGCCGAGGCGGTACATGTTCGACGTGATCTCGATCATTTTCTTTATGAACGGTGAATCAAGTATGTCCTTCATATTCGTCCCCTTTTTGATAAATTATTTTATATCTCTTTTTTACCCGACCGTATGCGCAAAAGCGCCAGCTTCATTATCGCCGCGTCCGTTTTGGCGTCGCGGAACCCCTCGCCGAGCGCAATACCGAGCGCATCGTCAAACTTCATGCGCTCCACGTTCAGAAACTCGTCCGCGTCGAGCGACTGCTCGCCGAACGACAACTCCTCGGCGGCGTATATGTACAGCTTTTCCGTCGTGTAGCCGGGCGAAACGTAAAACCAGCCGAGACTGCGTACGCGCTCCGCTGTAGCTCCCGTTTCCTCGCGCAGCTCGCGAACCGCCGCCGAGTACGGGTCCTCGCCCGCCTCAAGCTTGCCCGCAGGCAGCTCGAGCAAAAGCTCCCCCGACGGATATCGGAACTGACGCACGAACAGCACCTCGTCCTCGTCCGTGACCGCTATCACCGTCACGCCGCCGTGATGCTCCACGACCTCGCGCGCCGCCGTTTTGCCGTTCGGCAGTTCCGCCATGTCGCGGCGCAGATTCAGTATTCTGCCCTTGTAGATATATTCCTGCGACAACGTCTTTTCAGAAAGCTCCATTATTTCATTTTCTCCTTGCCCTCAAAGTCAAGATCTCAAACGCGCCGATATCGACCGATACTGCGCAGTCCGTCACCGTGAGCGGCGATATCTCGTTTTCCATAAGATCGCATACGCGAACGCTCTCAACGTCAAAGCCGAAGCTGACGCGAGCCCTCGTCGATGTACCGAAGCTGTCGTACATGCGAATAATAACGTCTCCTTCGTCGTTCTCCGCCGCCTTCACCGACTCGACGATAACGCCGCCGCTTTCGCTGTCGACATCTGCGAGCGAGAACGACGCGGGTATCGTGTCATCAGTCCCCGACAGTTCAAATGCCGCGAGCGGACGGTTCAGCAAGTACGACTCTTTTATGACGCCCGCCGCGCGGAAATCGCCCTCGTGCGGCAAAAACGAATATGTGAAATCGTGTACCCCTTGGTCCGCTTCCCTGTTCGGGTGCGTCGCGCATTTGAGCAGCGTCAGCGACAGCGTCGACGATTCGCACGAGTACCCGTACTTGCAGTCGTTCAAGATCGCGGCACCGTACCCGTACTCGCTCACGTCCGCGTACTTGTGCGCGCAGACCTCGAACTGCGCCGCATCCCAGCTTGTATTCTCGTGCGTCGTCCTTTCGACGTGTCCGTACTGTATCTCATACGTCGCGCGCGACGCGTTGACGTTCACGGGGAATCTCGCCTTCACGAGCGTGTGCCGCTCGTGCCAATCGATGTGAGTCTCGAAATCTATCCGTTTCGAGTACGGCGTCAAAGTCACCGTCTGCGTCACAGTCGAGTTCATGTACCGCCGCGTCACGCGCACGCCGACTCGTATGCCGTCACAGAACGGCTCCGCCGACTCAACATCGTCGATAGGATACGACTTTTCTTTATAGTAGTTCGTTATCTCCCATGCGTCGTAGGCGCGCGGAAAATCCTCGTATGCGACGAGCGCGTTGCCCGCGCCTGACAGCACTTCGCGGCGCGCATGCTTGTCGTATACGGACTCGAGCTCGAATTTGTCGTTAAACGTCACGCGTATGAGACCGTTTTCGAGCGTGCGCGACGCTTCGTCATACCTTGCACCTTTGTGGCCGCGCTCCACGTCCGCGACAGCGTAACCGTGAGCGGGGATATCGCGGACGTATACGGTCTCGCCGCCGAGCTTCACCACCCCCGACGCCGTAAACCCGTTCGGATTGAACACGAGCGCTTTGCCGTCCGCTTTTTTCAGCGACCGCGCGATGCGCGCACGCGCACTTGATGTGTACACGTCCGCGTCCTCGAGGATGCGCGCGTATATTTTATCTGTGTCGTCGTATACGGGACCGATAGACGAGCCGGGCAGCACGTCGTGGAACTGACAAAGCAGTATGTCGCGCCAGCCGCGGTCTATCATTTCGCGCGGGTACTCGCCGCCGAAAAGCGTCATATCCGTCACCGCCGCCGACTCCGCGTCCATGTACGCAAACTCCGACTTGCGGTTGTTTTTCTTGTTTTTCGCGTTTGACGTGTACGTGCCGCGGTGGAATTCGAGGTAGAGCTCGCCGACCCATCGCGGAAGCTTCCCAGCCGTCGACCTTCTCACTCTGTCGAGGAAATCGCCCGCGAACTCGAAGCTGACAGTCGGCAGGCCGCCTATCGAGCGCGTCATTCTGCGCCCGCGCTCTATCATTCCCGTCGTGGGACCGCCGCCGCCGTCTCCGTACCCGTACGTGTCGAGCGCCTCCTCCATGCACTCCTTTTGCTGCATGCGCCGCCACGTACCCATTATCATCGACGGCGTGATATCGCCGTTGTACGTCGTGTTCGTATGTATCGGGTCCGTCGTGCTCGTCGACTTCTGCGGCGTGAGGAAGTAGGTGAACACCTCGCTGCCGTCGATGCCGCGCCAGTCGAAAACGTCGTACGGCATGCGGTTCGTCTCGTTCCAGCTTATCTTTGACGTGACGAACGTGTCGACGCCCGATTTTTTCAGTATCTGCGGCAGCGCCGCCGAATATCCGAACACGTCCGGCAGCCACAGTATGTGCGATTCACGATCGAATTCGTCTCGGAAGAAGCGCTTGCCGTACAGTATCTGACGCACGAGCGCCTCGCCGCCCGTAAGATTGCAGTCCGCCTCGACCCACATCGCGCCCTCGGGCTCCCATCTGCCCTCTCCTACGAGACGCTTTATCTCCGCGTACGTCTCGGGAGCGTCCTCTTTAAGATAAGTATACAGCTGCGGCTGACTCGACATGAACTTATATTCCGGGTACTTCTTCATCATTTCGACGACCGTCGAAAACGTGCGCTGCACCTTTTCTCTCGTCTCCGCGAACGTCCACAGCCATGCCGTGTCGATGTGGGTGTGACCGACGCATGCGACGTTCGGAATGCCCGCGCCCGGCGTCGGCAGCTTGTCGTAGAGATTTTCTTTGAGATATGTGCGCGCATTTTTTACAGACGCATAAAATTCACGCGAGCCGGGCGCGCGCCAGTCAAGGACGTTGAGCGCGCCGTCAAGTGTGTCGCGTATGCGCACGTATTCGAGGCTGTTTCTGTCAAACAGCGCAATCGCGTCATACGGCACCTCGATATCGTACCACAGCGACTCCGTCTCCGTGTCCACGTCGACGACGCGCGGCTCGAATCTGTACTCCCCGCACTCGTATATCGTATCGACATACATCATAACGTCGTGCTCGCCCGCATCTCGCGGCAGCGGAACGCGCGTATGATTGCGGTCTGTGCCCGACGTCATTTTCCCGTCTATGTACACGATGTACTGCGGATTTCTTCCGTCGCCGTAGTAGTTTTCGAGATACCGCTCGCAGCCGTCGGGCGCGTCGCCGAGCGCGATATGACCGCGGAACCACGCGTGATACTCCTCCGTCTGCCCGAAGCGGTCCGACTCGCGCCACGGACGGAACTCAAGACCCGCGTCCGGCACGTTCGCGCTCTTGTATCCGCACTCCGCGAACTCGAATCCGTCAAGCCGACGGCTGCCGCGCACCGTATACGGCCACAGCCTGTTCAGCATTTCGCCTATGCGTTCGTATGTGAAATTCATATCAGCCTCCGACAACGATCGTGATGTGCTATTTATCTGATTATACAACAAAATATACGCATATACAAGCATAAGTTTCGTTATGCATTTGCAAAACATTGTTATGCAAATGTAAAACATCGTCGAAAAATCGTCCCGCTGATATCATATATCTTGACAACCGCCCGCCGATACTGTATAATCACCCGTGACACGGTCGCGTTGTCGCGCGTCCAGACCGCAAGGTGCGGACGCGAGGAAAGTCCGGGCTTCACAGGGCAGGATAACGGATAACGTCCGCCGGAGGCGACTCCCGGGAAAGTGCAACAGAGATATACCGCACGGTCTGCAGCCGTGTAAGGGTGGAAAGGCGAGGTAAGAGCTCACCGATGCGCCGGGCAACCGGCGCATCCTGTAAACCCTATCCGAAGCAACGCCCCCAACCGCCGAGAACATTCTCGCATCTGCCCGATGTATGGCGGGGGCGGCACGGGACATTGTCCCGGAGCGGCGCGGAGACGCGCCGCAAAGATAGATGACAGCGCACGACAGAACCCGGCTTACAGACCGCGTCGCCAAAGCTCCCGCGATTTCTCGCGGGAGCTTTGGCGTTTTCCGAGTAAAAAATAAACGTCCGCGGGGTTTACAAATCGCGCGCGTCAGTATATAATATAGGGTAAGACAAAATTGTCTGCGAGGTATTTTCGATGAAAAAAAACAAGATAAGCGGGACCGAGCTGTTTTTACACGACGCCGCCCGCGCATCGCTCAAGCTTCACGACGCGGCGAAATCTGCCGTCGACGAGGTAAAGCGCGACGTGAAAGCGGTCCGCGACCGCGACCCCGCGGCAAAAAACGACTTCGAGGCGCTCGTCCTCTATCCGGGCGTTCACGCGATATGGGCGCACAGGATATCGCACGCGCTCTACAGGCGCGGCTGGTACACGACGGCGCGCGCCGTCAGTCAGGCGTCGCGGTTCTTCACCGGCATCGAGATACACCCCGGCGCCAAGATCGGGCACGGTCTTTTCATCGACCACGGCGGCGCCGTCGTCATCGGCGAGACAGCCGAGATAGGCGACGACTGCACGCTCTATCAGTGCTGCACGCTCGGCGGCACCGGCAAGGAATGCGGCAAGCGTCACCCGACGCTCGGCAACGGCGTCATGGTGGGCGCTGGCGCAAAGGTGCTCGGCGCCATCACCGTCGGCGACAACGCCAAGATCGCGGCAGGCGCGGTGGTGCTCAAAAACGTGCCGGCAGACAGCACCGCCGTCGGCATACCGGCGCGCACCGTCCGCCGCAACGGCGAACGCGTGACCGACAGCCTCGACCACGTCCACGTCCCCGACCCGGTCGCATCCAAGATCCATACGCTCGAGGCGGAGATATCGTCTCTGCGCCGCCGCATCGACGAGCTCGAAGGAGAAAATGAAAATAAATGAGAGGAAGTGCAAAATAAATGATCTGCAAACGCTGTTTTCAGATGTCGGACGACGACCTTAAGGTCTGCCCATACTGCGGCGCGCCGCTGACCGACGATGCGCCGGCAGAAAATGCGCAAGACCACGAGGCGGACACCGCCGACAAATGCGAATATAAAGAACATGAAGTGCAAGCCAACGCTGACGGACAAGACAACAGCGGCAGCGACGGCACGTATGGGCCGCCGCAGATGCCGCAGTCGCCAAACGGCGACTATCATGTCCCGCAGGGGAACAACTACGGCTATAACTACAACTATATGCCGCCTTACGGCTATCAGGGGAGGACACCGCCCCCGTACGTGCCGCCCGTAAAACCGCCGCAGACGAAGGCGCAGCGCTTCTTCTCCGGCATAGGCCATGCCGCCGCTTACGTCGCGTTGTTCTTCTTCTGTCAGATCGTCGTAACGATGGCGGTCACGATGGTCGTCACATTCAACACAACATCGGAGGTAACGCAGAAATATCTGGAAACGTACGGCGAACAGGCTCTCTATGATCAGAATTTCATCGCCATGATCCAGGGCGAGGTCGAAGGACGCGTCTACGAGTCGCTCACCGACGGCGTGATTCTGAACGTGATCTCCATTGCATCGTCGCTCATCACCATCGCCGTCGTGATGCTCGTAGGAAAGGTAAAGCGCCGCACGCTGTCGGACCACATATGGCTGTACCCGCCGCGCTCATGGAAGATACTGCTCGTATTTCCAGCCGCAGTCGCGCTGCAGTACATCATCGTGATGCTCATAAACGTGATACCGTGGCCAGACGCAATAGTTGAGCAGTTCAACGAGACCTACAACTTCATCGACAACAGTCCGCTGTGGCTGTCTGTTCTCTCGACCGTACTGCTCGCACCGATAACGGAGGAGATCATCTTCCGCGCATGCGTATACGGACGGCTTCGCCGCAGCATGCCCGTGCTCGCCGCCGGCATAATCAGCGCGTTCACGTTCGGACTCGCGCACGGCGTCGTCATCGCCGTGTTCTACGCGACGCTGCTCGGACTCATACTCGCCTACGTATATGAGAAGTTCGGTACGATACTCGCGCCGATGCTCTTGCATATCGGCTTCAACAGCGCAAACTACATTCTCCTCCCCGTGACGAGCGACGGCGTCAGCGACGGTGTGAGACTCATCGCGCTCGCTGTGTCCGCCGTCGTGTTCATCGTCTGCGCCGCCGTGATAATGCTTTCCGACGTCGGCAGAAAAGAAAAGGGAACGAACGAATAAATAATAGGAGACTACAATGCTCGAACTGTATAATTCCCTGTCCCGCACGCGCGAGACGTTCAAACCGATAAACGAAGGCCGCGTCGGCATGTATACGTGCGGACCGACCGTCTACCACTTCGCCCACATAGGCAATCTCCGCACCTACATCATGGAGGACGTCCTCGACCGCTACCTGCGGTATTCGGGCTACGACGTCAAGCGCGTCATGAACATCACCGACGTCGGACATCTGTCCGGCGACTCCGACGACGGCGAGGACAAAATGGTGGCGGGCGCGCGCCGCGAGCACAAGACCGTGCTTGAGATTGCCAAATTCTACACCGATGCGTTCTTCGAGGACTGCAAAAAGCTCAACATCCGCCGTCCCGACGTCGTCGAACCGGCGACGCGCTGCATCGGCGAATACATCAAGATAATAAAGAAACTGCTCGATACGGGTTACGCATACGTGTCTGACGGCAACGTCTACTTTGACACGTCGAAGCTCGGCGAATACTATGTATTCAACCGCCAGAACGAGGAGGATCTCGCCGTCGGCGTCCGCGAAGGCGTCGAGGAGGACAAGGCAAAGCACAACAAGACCGACTTCGTTTTGTGGTTCACGAAGAGCAAATTCGAGGATCAGGAGCTCAAGTGGAACTCGCCGTGGGGCGTCGGGTACCCGGGTTGGCACATCGAGTGCTCCGCTATCTCGATAAAACATCTCGGCGAATACCTCGACATACACTGCGGCGGCATCGACAACGCGTTCCCGCACCACACGAACGAGATCGCGCAGTCCGAATCTTATCTCGGTCACAAGTGGTGCAACTACTGGTTCCACGTCCTGCATCTCAACACGACGAGCGGCAAGATGTCGAAGTCGACGGGCGAATTCCTCATACTCAAAACGCTCGAGGACAAGGGCTACGCCCCCGTCGTCTACCGCTTTTTCTGCCTGCAATCCCACTACCGCAAGTCGCTCGTATTCTCGTACGAAGCGCTCGACAACGCGCGCGGCGCTTACGACAAGCTGATCTCCCGTATCGCGCAGCTCGACGGCGGCTCGAACGAAGTCGACGCCGCGTCGTTCGATGCGTACAAGGCGCGATTCGTCGAGGCCATGGACTCCGACCTCAACACGTCTCTGTCGATAACGGCCGTATACGACGTGCTCAAAGCCGACATAAACGATGCAACCAAGCTCGCGCTGCTCGACGACTTTGACCGCGTACTTTGCCTCGACCTCTGCAAAAACGCGTCCGCAAAACGTTCTGCCGACGCGCTCGCACAGCAGCAAAAGTCCGGCGACCCGGAGATTCTCGCCGCCATCGAGCGCCGCGCCGAGGCGAAGCGCAGCCGCGACTTCGCGCTCGCTGACGCTATCCGCGACGAGTTCGCCGCTCGCGGCATAACTCTTATCGACACGAAGAACGGCACCGAGTACCGCATTGAGCAAAAATGAAAGATAACGGCAAAAAGCGCCGCCGTCACCGCTTCAAAGCGCCGGCGGCGTGGCTTTATTATCCCGCGGTCGCGATAATCGGCATATTCATGCGCATCCGCTACCGCGTGAGGCTCGACAAAAAAGCGTTCGCCGACCTGCACGGACCGGCGCTGCTTCTGTGCAACCACCTCTCCAACTTCGATCACTTTCTCGTCGCGATGGCAGCGTACCCGCATCGCGTCACGTTCGTTTTGAGCGCGCATTTCATGACGAAGCGCATACTGCGTCCGATCTTGCGCCTCATGCACGTCATAACGAAGCGCATGTTCGACTCCGACGCGGGAACGGTGTTAAACATGATGCGCGCGGCGCGCGACGGGCGCATACTCGCGCTTTTCCCCGAGGGGCGGCTGACGTGGACGCCTCACTCGATGCGTATTACGTCCGGCACCGCCGACCTTATCGCGAAGCTCAAAGTCGACGTATACCGCGTGACGCCGACGGGTGCGGCGCTGACGTTCCCGAAATGGGGACGCGGCTCGCGCCGCGGCAGAATAACTGTCGAGACCGAGAAGATACTGTCCGCCGCCGACATACCGTCGATGACGAAGGACGAAATATTCGCCCTCATCTCGGACAAGCTGCGTCACGACGACGAGGCATCATGCCGCGGCGTAAAATTCGCGTGCCGCGACACGACTGCGGGACTTGACGGCATACTCTATAAATGTCCCGTCTGCGGCGCCGAATACGCGCTCGAAACTCGCCGCTCTCGCATAAAATGTGCCGCGTGCGGGCTTGACGCGTCGATGTCGCGCGACTATGTTATAACAGGCGCGCCGTATGCGTCCGTGTACGAGTGGTACATGTGGCAGTACCGCGCGCTCGACATTAAGCGGACGCTGACGGGACGCTTCCGCATCGGCGGTATCGGCGAGGACAGCTATGAGAGCCGCGACCTCGGCGAGGCAGTCTGCACTCTCGACGCTGATACGTTCACCTTCGACGGCACGTTCCGCGGCGATCCGCTGTCGTTCACTGTGGCGACGTCCGAGATCACGGCGCTGCCGATATCTGTCGCCGATCATTTCGACATCTACCGCGACAAAACGCTATTCCACCTTTACCCGCTCCCCGACCCGCGCGTCACGGTCGAATGGGCGATGTTCGTCGACCGCCTGACCGACCTCCGCCTCGGCGAGGTTGGGAAGTAAGGGTTTTGCAGGGAGGGCAGAAAACTTCTTGAAAGAAGTTTTCCGTCCTCCCTGCACCCTCCCACCTTTCAAGAACTTTCCCTGACCATTTTTCACCAACATCCCATCACTCCGCCGATTGACATATCGCCGCGGCTAATGTATAATTATAACAATAGGAGGGTTTTACTATGAGAAACAAAATAAAGATAACGGAAGGCATCTTCCCGATGCCTGTGCTGATGGTCGCCACCTACAACGACGACGGCAGCGTAAACGTCATGAACGCCGCATGGGGCACGATGCAGGAGCGCGACACCGTGGCGCTGAATCTGTCAAGGACGCATAAAACCGTGCAGAACATCGAAAAACGGCGCGCCTTTACGGTCAGCATCGCAGACGCCGCGCATGTGAAGGAGGCCGACTATTTCGGCATCGAATCGGGAAACAAAGAGCCGAACAAGCTCGCAAAAGCGGGACTTACCGCGTCAAAGTCGGAGACTGTCGACGCGCCTGTGATAAACGAATTCCCGCTCTGCCTCGAATGTGAATTCATCGAATATCAGGAAGACAAATACGGCTGCGGCGTTATCGGCAAGGTCGTCGGCGTAACCGCCGACGAGCGCGTCATGCCGAACGGAAAGCTCGACATGTCGCTGGTCGACGCGATAGCGTTCGACCCGTATACGAACGGCTATTACAGGGTGTCCGAGCGCGTCGGCGATGCGTTCAAAGACGGCATAAAGCTGATGTAATTTTTATTGAAATAATTTTTGAGGGAAGGAAAACTTTTTACAAAAAGTTTTCCTTCCCTCAAACTCCTATTCTTTCAAAAACTTTTATTACATTTTTTGTTCTGCAAAGTAATCGGCAACAATATTCTCAGAGATAGCTTAAGATAAGCACTATTTAGTCCGCTTTTGGAGAAGGTAGGGGACACCTTTTACAAAAAGGGGGCCCCGAAACAAGAAGTTGCTTCCCCCACACCCCTATCGTCAAGAACTTTCACTGACCGATTTTTCTTTTTGCAAAGCAAGAAAAAACAATATCTTCAGCGCGTACTTGATACAAACACTATTTAGTCCGCTTTTGTGCGAGGAGCATCTCCTCACTGCGTTCGGAGCTGACACACTTTTTGCTCTGCGAAAAGTGTCGGAGGTTTGGAGCGTAAGCGACAAAACTCCGACCTTAAGGGGCTTCGCAAATTGAAAGAAACCCTTTCGTCAGGAACTTCCTATGACCGGCATCTGATCAACTACCTAATATTATACCACGAAGCAAAAATACTTGCCAGCATCCACCCCACAAAAGCAAGCTTTTGTGAGGCCCCCGAATAAGAGCATTTTTGCGAGACCGTCAATATCGAGCCTGCGGTGAAGCCAGCGGCAGAGCCGCAACAAAAGCAATGCTTTTGGGACTTGCGTAGCAAGTCTGCGATGGTATTATATCACAAAATTCACGATTCATTAGGCATTAATTCGCAGTTTGTCGTGATAAATGTAGAATAGGATATGTAAAATGTGTCATCATATATATTTTTGCCTCGTCGGAACTAACACAAAATACGAAAAGAACTCCCGAAAGGCGTCATTGACCAGACGGTAATATCGCGATATACTTTATTCGAAAAATGACCCGGGGCGAAATTCAACAGACGAAAGAGAATATACACTCAATGGTGGGGCGGATCGCCCAATGATCCGAGGTGCGGCATTGATACGTGGATAGGCGTGCTCGATATGAGAATTGCAATCCTGAAATGTATTTTCCGAAACGGCCATTACAACGAATTCGCGTGGAATATGGCTGCAAACTGCTAACATCTCGCCGGAACGTATCTCGAACGCGGAGACGGCGAGCTAGCTCTGTCCGCGCTTGAAGAAATGACAAGTTTCTCCGTCATGTATGAGTCGTGCCTGGCACATGCGAGGCACACGTCGTTTCTTGTAAACCAAATCATATACGACAGGTCGCAAAATCTCGGTTCGTGCGGCTGACAATAAGATCGAGTGCAAAAGACCGAGGAATCAAATGCTTCCTCGGTCTTTTGCATTATGCCGTTTATTTTCTTTTGTCGAACTCGGGGTTGTACCCGTAGAAATTCTTGTAGTCGAGATTGTCCTGCACCTCGCGCAGCGCTTCACCGAAACGCTGGTAGTGTACGATCTCGCGCTGACGCAGAAATTTCAGCGGCGCGCATACGTCCGGGTCGTCGACGAGACGCAGCAGATTGTCGTACGTCACGCGCGCTTTCTGTTCTGCTGCAATAACGTATGGACAACCGCACAAAAACTGACGGGACATGCCCTCCATTATGTTTCGTATATGAGCACATTTATAAAGTGCTGTTTTAGCTGCAAAACAGCAGAATTGTTTGAAAGATGTAATACGATTGTATATTAGTCCGCAAGTATATAACATTGAAAGCGGCAAAAGCATACGCGGACATGATTTTTCGGGGTCTGTCCTTCGTCTATTTGAAAAAAAGGAACTTTATTCAATTCATATTCTGCCAACTTATTCTCTTACAATTACGATGGAAAATGCTCATTAACTATCATATTCAGTTGTGCGGCGATCTCCGAGAAATCCCGGTTCAAATCAAGCGTCTTTACGCTGATCTTGTTGCCGCTCATTAGGTACCTGTTATCAGGCTGAATTGGCTCGTCAGTTGGGCATAAAGGAGCATACCGGAAACCTTGTGCGGCTGCTCTTTGAACTCCGAATCCTTGTTTTTGACGTATGTGAAGATCTGATACAAATTGCCGGAATGGAGCGTATGGACGTCGTACTGAGTCTGTGTTGTATGCGTATAATACTTGGCGTCGATGATAAGCACCTCGCTGCCTCTGGTGAGCATTATGTCGCTCTGCATTACCGGCAGCATAGTCCCGATACCGTCATCCAAAGCCCACGGGATCTGCGAGGCCGTCGCCGTCACCTGCGGACACTCTTTGGCGTTGTATTCGAGGATGAATTTTTCGTACAGACGGTTCATGCGCTGTTCATCGACAAAGGAGGCGAGCTTGTATTCTCCGGAGTCTGTCGTCAGAAGCATTCCTTCCAGAATGAGCTGGCACAAGCTAATGAGCATACGATATGTATTGCTGTTCCTCTGAAACCTGATGGCGGACCACCGGATCGCAGCGGGATCAATGATATCCACATTTGAGAAGAACAACATTTCCTTTTTCAAATCACTTTTGTATTCCTCGTCAACCCTCGCGTGACGGAGCAGAAGCATGACGGTCGTTTTCAGTATCTGATTCAGGAGATTGTTTTCGGAAAGCTCATCATATTCGCAGGTCAGCACTCGTTTTCTGGCAAGACGGTTCCGGATGGTCCCCGGCATATCGATCTTGCCACAGACTACGGTAATATCCTCTTTGCGGTTCAAATACTCCCGATACAGGCCCTGTTTCAACTGTCTGCTGATGCCCTTCGCCAGAATCGCAGCGAAGAGGTTATGCATGTTCTCAAACTCTTCGGTAGCAACATCCTCATAACCGCCCTGATTCAGCGTCGTGAAGGCATACGAAAGCATATAGTATATGTTTTTTATGAATATGCTCTTATCCTTGGTCATTGAAACACACCTTGCAGAATGTTCTCCCAACGCTGGAGCTTGTCGGCATCGTCGAACCAATACTCGCTGAGCATAGGAAGAATATCGTAGTCAACGATGGAATGGAGCCACTCCTCGGTGCAGACATCCCTGCCGCAGAAATAGCTGTGTCCGATACAGAAGCCTTTACCCAGCGATTTATCAAGTGTGATCTCGCGGTTCAGGTCCTTGACCTTGTTCACGAGTTCGTTTAACGTTTCATTGTTTAAGCCGTTCTGATACTGAATAAATCCTTCGGAATCAAAGCCCGGCTCAACCTCAAAAAAGCTGAAACGGCGGCGAAGCGCATAGTCGATAATGGCGAGGCTGCGGTCAGCCGTATTCATCATGCCGATGATGTAGAGGTTCTTAGGCACCGAGAATGAAAGACCGTTATAAGCAAGGGTCGCTTTTGTGCCTCTGTAGTCTTTCTCGATCAGCATCAACAGTTCACCGAAGATTTTACTCATGTTGCCACGGTTGATCTCGTCGATGATAAAGAAGAATTCCTTGTCCGGCCGGTTTGCGGCCTTTTGACAGAAACGATAGAAAATGCCGTACTTCAGCTCGAAGCCGTCCTTGACCGGCTTATAGCCCATCATGAAATCTTCGTAGGAATAGTTCTGGTGGAACTGAACGAACTCGATGCGGCTGTCGTCCTTTTCGCCCATCATGGACCACGCCAAACGCCTTGCAGCGAAAGTCTTACCGACGCCGGGAGCCCCCTGCAGGACGATGTTCTTCTTGTTGCGCAGGACCGACACAAGATTCTCGTATCGCTCTTCGGTCATATACACTTCATCAAGGAAGTCGCTCTTTGTGTAAGCGTCAATGGAGGTCTCCGGAGCGGCCGGATTTTCCTCACGGATCATATCGAGGATGAAGTCATATTCTCCTCCGGTGAGCTTGAACAGGCTGCCCTGCGGATTCTGTAAATACTCCATGCGCTCCAGCTCCGGGCACTCTTTCAACGTCGCATAATCGATCGGTGAAGTCAGACCTTCGACCTTTTCAAAAAACAGCTTCTCGCCGTCTTGCTCTGCACTGACACGACCGATGGCAACGATCTGTTTTACAGGATCGGATTCGTACCCGATGATCATATCGCCGGCCTTCGCATCGAGGAAGTTTTGAAAGATACGACGCTTGTTGCCATTCTCATTGTAAAGCGTGTAGGACCGGACCTCGCCAACGGCGATGTCGGCAAATCTCCAAATCTTCGGATTGGCATTCAGCCACCAATATCCACGGTCTTCATCGCCGGGAGCGGACGCAGCATAGAGTTCAATATCACTGAGGTCTGCTTTGTCAAGAGCGGCGGAAAGTTCATCTCTCAACTTCCAAACAAAACTGCCGATCTCATCATTGCCGACATTACGACCCGTATACAGAATGGTCCACCACTGTGTTGAACCGTCCTCTCTTGTGTTCGGAGAAATGCCTGTTGACTCACACACTCTCCTTGCAAGCGCAACAGATCCGGAGTTGTAGAAGTTTTTTGTCTCGCCATACTTCACGGAAAGCTGTGTACAGGATGCCATCCCGCCATAATCCTTCATGCGCTTCATGATTTCGAGCGCACCTGTCGTAAAGACGGTTTCGTCTTTCAGCAGCTTCCCCCAATCTTCAACGGAAAGACCGGGATCAAAATCCGCGCCGTACCAATTTGAGTCATTGGAAACGGTATTCCTTTTCGAGTAATACCGACTGATATAGAAGCCCACATCATAGGTGAGAGTTTTCAGTTCCGGATCAGGATAACAGGTATATGTTATCTGGCTTTTGAACAGGTTGATCAATTCTGTGTCCTGCTTTAGCTCTTCACAAATCTCGTCATAGAGCTTATAGAAATTTCGTATGTTATCTGCGTAGGCACCCTTTTTAAAATGGTAATCACTTTCCAACTCATTTGCCACAGTCTTAATCTCGCCGAACTTGTAAATGTAATACTTGTCTGGATACCGTAACCATAGATATGTGCTGATGGCATTTTCATGCTGATAATGCTGTGCCGTCCCATTGACATACTTTTTTAGCAAAATGGAAGACTGCATCTTGAAAGCATCGATCCGCTCATACACGTCCTTGCTTTCATCAAAGAGCGCAATGAACATAGCCCGCACTTCTTCCGGTTCTGTTTTGGCAAATCCCGTAATCATTCGTGCCGGGAAGTTATTCATGGATGCCAGCAGGGTGTAAGTCCTCGAAAGAGAGCGTGTGAGCATTTCGGCAAAATCGGCAGCATTCACATCCCAATTATCCTGAAACCACTTTACGGCTTCCCATTTGTATTTTTCATCGCCCCACTGCTTTGAGACGAAATTTTGCTTGTAGGAAGCAAGCGCATCTGCAAGTTTTGTCTTGTTAAACATTTCTTAGACACTCGTATAATAATAAAAGTAGTAGTTTTTAAAGTTCCTTTCCAAGAACCGACTGAAAATGCATAATGTTTGTAAAGCCGCAAGTTTTTTTGCCTTCTTTTGTCTTACTTCAATAATGTAGTAATAAACAAACACAAACTGATGCTGTCTTTACACTTGTATTATATTTAAAAATAGTTGAAAAGTCAAGACGTCAGGGATCAATCACTACGTGCCTCCTTAATTGGGGAGGTTTTAAATTTAGATAGTATACCATCGTGCTTTTTCGAAAAAGAAGTGTAGTTCTTTTCAAAAAGCAAAAAATGCCTTTCCGCGAGATAAAAGATCAAGTAAACATCAAATGACGGGTTTGTATTCTAAAAAATATCGAGACGCAGCGTTTTTTTGAAATAATATAAAAGTTTTGCCTTGGCGGAAAAACAGCAGAATTGTATGAAAGATGTAATACATTTGTATATTTATCCGAATGTATATAACATTGCAATAATGTAGTATGGGGCCCCGGGGGGAAGGACACAGTTCTTCCCCCTTGCGTCAAATATAGCACCACTATATGATGCTCTATATGGCTTAAAGCTTAAAAGCAAACTAAATTAACTTTAGATATCAAATTACAACTAACAGAATAGTAGTCATTAAATCAATCATAGAAAGGATAATATCATTATGGCAACACTTAAGACCGCGAACGGTCACGGAAGGTATTTTGACGATGCAGCCAAGCAAGATGTGATCAGTTACATTATGGATGAATCAAAGACTCCGAGCCGGTTTATCGGCGGCGTCAAAGTAGACGCAGACGATATCGCAGGCAGTATGGCTGCCATATCTGAACGATACGGAAAGTCGAGCGGAGTGCAGCTCCGTCATTTCATAATCTCGTTCTCTCCCGGTGAGGTGAAGAACATGGATACAGTCAATGAGATCGCCAAGGAGGCGGTTCTTTTTTTAGGTCGGGAGTATCAAACTGTGTATGCCGTTCATGAAGATATGGATCACCCTCACATACACATTGTGACAAACTCGGTCAGTTATGTCGACGGACACAGATATTATGGAACAAGGAAAGAGTTCAAATCTTTCATGGGTGCTCTTAGCTGTATAATGCGAAGACACGGGATAGCAAGTTTGACGTATTCAAGCAACAAATAGAGAGGGATGAAAAAACGACGTAATTTTCAACAAGCGATATAACAGTATGATAATAGGATCTTATGATCGGAGGCAATGAAATGAATCGAAAAAGGATGAACCACAAAATTGATACGAAAGAGCTGCTAAAGAGCATACGTAATCGACAGACGTATCTTGAGAACGAAGGCAACTATTGGTTGGATGATGAACGAAAGAAGCTTGACGATCTGTATAACGACGGAGTCGGAATATCGGAAATAGCGCTTGAACTTGAACGCACCGAACAGGCTGTGTTTGTACAGATCAATTTGAATCGTGGAAACCGAGGCGACACGGTAAGAAAATGCAGCTCGGCGAAACATCATAAATGCCTGTGCACTGAATGCGAAATAGGTATTGACAACTGCCCGTATCGGGCGAACAACACTGAGAAGGAGGCAATAAAATCATGCTCGAAGAGTATGCAGATGTGATGACGGTGGATGAGGCTTGCGAAGCGTTGCGGGTCGGATACAACGCCATGTATGAGCTTCTTAACAGCGGTGCGCTCAAGGCGTTCCGCAACGGTCGCACATGGCGGATACCGAAGGAGGCTGTGCGCGAGTTCATTTTGGAGAGAGCGATGATTGGGAGTGACAGTCAAAAACGGGTAAAGCCGAGCGACAAAATAAGGCGTTCGTAACATAGTAAAAAGTGCTTAAATTTGCGTAATCGACCAATGCGATAACAAAAAAGCACCTTTCGTCAATATGGTATAGAAACCTCTTGACGGAAGGTGCCGGTTATCATCGCGACGGGCGCAGTGAACTTCCCATAGGAAAATATATATGATATCGGGAAAGGAAGATGAGGAAGTAGCTCTATCCCAAATTTTGTGTAAACACCCCATCATGGCATAATGCGTGTCTCGTGAGCGGTCGGC
>CANPXS010000032.1 GCA_947586625.1 uncultured Clostridia bacterium
GTTTATGCCGCGCACGTTCACTCCCGTCGACGGGAACACGTTCTTGTCGTCAAAGCTCACTATCGCCGCATCGGCATATTCCTCAACGGAACCCTCGCCGATTATCGTGCAGTCGTCCTCATGCGCCTTTGAAACGGCACGGTAGAACGGATGCGAGAACATGTAGAACACCGATACGGGCAGGCACATTATCGCGGACGATGCAGCAGCCTTGAGCGCCGCGTACATCGACGACGTTTCCCCGCCCCTGTATTCGACGGCGAAGAATACAGCCGCCACGACGAGCATCGCGGGGATTATGAAGCCGATGAATTTTCTCCCGTTCGGGTATCTGTTCGTGCGCAGGAAATAGTCCTCAACGAAGTCCGCGCCCTCTATCTTGAGTACGCTTATATCCTCCGCTTTGTCGCCCTCCTCCATAAGGTCGGAGAACGCCTCATGCTCGAGCTTGGAGTCCGCCATAGAAAGACTCGTGAGCACATACTTTTTCTTCTTCGACGAGACGATGCCGAAGCTCAATATCTCGCGTCTTAAATTCATCCACTGATACAGAATCAGAAGAAGCATCCCTATCGCAACAGGCAGATGGAACGTCTCGGGACCGGCATCTCCGAACGAAGAGATGTTCAAAAACGATATCGCCGCGTCGTAAACGACGGTCACGACGAGCGCGAAGCCCGCGACACACTCGGGCGTCGGACGTCCGCGGAAGAAATCGCGGAATCCGTAGATTATGGACTTATACGACATCGCCGCGATGAACAGCAGAATCTGGAGTCCGACCATGACGTATACGACCGGGTACATCACCGGGTCGAGCGCGCCCGACAGCGTGATGCCCAGCGTAGAATGGCACTCGAACAGGAGAAGTATGAACGTCAGAACTGCCGTCGCCGCGAGCTTTATCTTCGACTGCTTGTACCGGCTGTTGTACATTTCCACGACTTCGCGCGTCTGCGACTTCGTCGTGTACTCGTACTCGAGCTCGGCGCGTTCGCGTTTCAGCGACTCAGTGCGGTGCATGTCGTCCTGCTGCTTCTCAACGAATTTCGACACCTTTTCGGCGCCGACAGCCTGTTCAAGCTCCTCGTCCATGCCGAGTCCGAGAAGTATGTTCATGTCGAACGGGTCGACCTCTATATCGTCATCGCCGCCGAGATTGTACATCGAATCGTCGTCCTCGTCCGCATCGTCCTCGCCTTTGTCCTCGACCTCGCCGCCGGCACCGTCCGCGACTTTTACGTCGTCGTCGGACTCGTCGCCGATATAGTCGTACGAATCGGAACCGTCGTTTTCGTACTGAGCGAACGTCTCCTCGTCCGGTTCAAACGTAAACTGAGCATCCGTCGCATCTTCTGCGCTCACCGTCCCAGTGTCGCCGAGCGGCTGCTTTTCCTCGTCCGCAAGTCCGGACACGCCGACGTCTATATTCTCTCGCACAGCATCTATCGCGTCGACATCGTCCGCGTCCGCGCTGTTTATAACACGCGTATCTCCTGCACTGCCGGCGCCGCCCGCGTCACTTTCATTTTTGCTTTCGACTGTGCCTGCCGCCGGGGTCGGCACACGCCGCGCGGACGCGCGTCTGCGGCGCTGCGGACGCTGCTCCCCGTTATCCTGGCCGTATTCATCCGGAAGATATTTACGCAAAAGCTCGTTTATGTCGAGCTCGCTTTCACGTTTTTCCTCACTCATGTACGCCGCCATGCGGACGCCGACGCATCATTGTAAAACGCATCGTGACCGCAGTCCTTTCTTCAAGCATTTTTTATATCCTATATCCCGCGTCACTTGACGCGCGGACCCTTCATCTGTCTTGCCGCCTCGGTCAGAATGACTGCCGCCGCGCACGACACGTTCAGAGAGTTGACCTTGCCGTACATCGGTATCGATGCGACGAAGTCGCACTTATCGCGCAGAAGCTTGTGTACGCCCTCGCCCTCGCTGCCGAATATTATCGCCGTCGGCGAATCGAATCGGCACTTGTAAAACGGTTCGCCGTCCGCCTCCGCCGCGTATATCCACACGCCGCGGCGTTTGAGCTCGTCGACAGTATCGGCAAGATTCGTCACTCTCACGACAGTCACATGCTCAACGGCTCCCGCCGACGACTTTGCGACTGTCGCCGTTATCCCTGACGAATGGCGCTTCGGTATTATCAGTCCGTGCGCTCCCGCACATTCGACGCAGCGTATTATCGCGCCGAGATTATGCGGGTCGGTCACGCCGTCCGCTATCGCTATAAGCGGCATCTCGCCCGCCTTGGCGGCACTATCGAAGATGTCGTCGAGCGTGCCGTACTCACATTCGGCCGCCGCGGCCGCGACGCCCTGATGATTCGCACCCGCCGACATTCTGTCGAGCTTGTGCTCGTCGACCTCCACTATCGGTATGCCGCGTTTTTTAGCCTCGGCAGCGATCTCGTTTATACTGCCCTCACGCTGCCCCTGCTTCAAGAATATCTTGTCGACGTCGCGTCCAGAACGCAGAAGCTCACGCACGGCGTTGCGTCCGACGATCACGCCAGAATCAGGCTCACTTGCGTGATGCTCGCGCCCCGATGAACTGTTTTTAGGCTTCAATTCCGCAGTTTTACTCCACTTTTACAATCATACACCGTACATTATAGCATAAAATCATCTATTTGTATATATTTTGAGAAAGAAAAAATGATTTTCTTTTCGATTTTATTCCGTTTTACCGCCGTAAAACAAACCAAGCGGAAATATCACACTGCCTGCCGTATGCAAAAGCCGCGTCATCCGACGCGGCTTTCAGCGACATTTTCTCTATTACTTTACTATTACTGTCTTTTTCTCTTAGCGTAGCATTCGTTGCAATAGACCGGTCTGTCGGGTGCCGGCTCGAAGTTCACCTTACACGGCTTGCCGCATTCTGCGCATACTGCGTCATACTTGCCTTTTCTTGCGTCTTTGCATTCACGGCAGTGTTTCGGCTCGTGGGTGAGCCCCTTTTCGGCATAAAATGCCTGCTCGCCGGCGGTAAAAGTAAACTCTTTGCCGCAGGTAACGCATACGAGAGTCTTGTCTTCGTACATGTTTTTTCCTCGCTTTGAATATGTAATAATACTTTTCCGCGCCAAAGGCGCGGTGATTTATATAACGGCGTTTGCCGATATATTCATTCGAGCAGTCTTTTGATCTTCATCCTCATGCGGTAAACGGCGTTTTCCGCCGTCTTGACGCTGATAGAAAGAATTCCTGCAATTTCCGTCGGACGCATACCGTCGATGTAAAGATTGAAAACGTCATATTCAAGCGGCGACAGTACATTTTTTATAAGCTCGTTCAGTTCACGCTCGCGCTCGATCTCAATAAGCGCACGCGACGGGTCGGAGTCGATGTTGTCGACCGTTTCCTCCGGCAGCTCGTCGAGCGGGAACTCGACCTCCGCGTCACATTCGTGACGGCGAAGAAGCGACACCATACGGCGCTGTATGCATATTTTCGCGTACAGACCGAAACTGACGTCGTCTGACGCGTCATACGTGAGCGCCGCGCGGTAAAGAATTATCGCCGCCTCCTGTCTCAGCTCGTCCTCGTCGAGACGCGCCGACTGCGGCAGCTTCGCCATCGTCGTATGCACAAGACCCGCGACAAGCGGCGAATACATGCGAAGCAGCTCCGCGCACGCGTCGTCGTCGCCGTTTTTGATCCTGCAAAGCAATTCATTTAGCTCCGCAGACTTTGTCACATTGTTATGATCCATATCCGCCGGTAACGAAACATGTCGTAATAATGAACTGAAAAACTTGCTTTCGAATGAAATTATACCACAAAATCATGATTTGTCAACATCATTTTTGCAATTTCTACGAAATGATTCTGCAAAATTCGATTTGTTTCTATGTTTTGTCAAAAAATAAAGTTCATATCTCCGACAAGAAGCGCGAACGCGCCCCTGTATATCGCCTCGGGACGCTCGTAGAAATTGTCTCTTATCGCGTCGGCGCGTTTTTTCGAGTCCGCCTTTACTGTGACCGAGCACGTCTTTCGTCCGTGCTCGTATATGGAGCACGTCACCGCATATCCGCCGCCCTCGGCGTCGGGTATATCCTCGCACTCGTATTTCAGCTCCGCGCCTCTCTCCTTGAACGATATGAGCCGCAGCGCGCTCTTGAGGCTCCTGTCGCGGATAGTGTCGAATATATCGCCCGACAGATTTTCTGCGACGTTTATGCCGGGTTTCGTTATCCTGAACATTTCAACGCCGTCGCCGCGCACGCTCTTTGATATAAGACCGTCGTCGACGAGCTCCGTAAAGCACTCGGCAAAATCAAAATAGTTCAGATACCCGTCGCTCATCATGATGTCGTTTATCGTGACATAGTCGAGCGGCATGTCGATATTCCAAAGAAGATAAAGTATAAATACTTTTGTAAAGTTCTTTTCCGTGACAGGTGACGGCATAATACCCCCGTGATTCGTCTTTTTTCATGACTCGGGGCGAGAAAACGTCCGTTTTCTCGCCCCGTGCATATCAATACCTTTTATTAAGCTGCGGGAGCCGCCTGAGTCTCGGCAACCGTATCGAATACCTTCTTCCAAGCCATGTAATTTTCCATCTTTACATCCTTGAAATCAGTTACGCCGTAGTAGTCGGTCTTGAAGCCCGACACAACGTTCGAATATGTCACATACGCGTTCTGATTGAATATGATCGGCATTACGGGCATGTCGTCCATAAGCATCTTCTCAGCTTCGTGGAGCTTCTCGGTGCGCTCAGCGATGTCGGTCGCCGCGTAAGCTTCCTCGATGATAGCGTCGTATGCGTCGCTCTTGTATCCGGTCATATGGCCGACGACGGGATATTCCTCATCGCCCTCGACGTCGCCGCTGAGGTCAACGCCGTTGCCCGAGAAATCGGTAGCGAACGGAGCGAGCGCGGAGAACGGTTCCTCGCACAGCATCTGATAGTCTATCGCGAGGATGTCCCAACGGTTTTCCTTAGCCTGGTCGACCGTGTAGAAGTTATGGAACGTATCGGAGTAGATAACGGGGTCGTTGATGTTGATCTGCGCTCTGACTGTCTGGAGCGTTACATTGAAGCCGAGCTCTGCCCATACGCCCTGGACGTAGTTGGCGATTGCCGCGCTTACAGCGTCGTCAGCATAGTACGAAATTCTGAGGCTGCCGCCGGAAACGCCCGCCTCGGAAAGAAGCTGCTTCGCCGCCGCCACGTCTGCGGTTGCCGAAATGACGTCGCCGCCCTCTTCTCTGAACGACGTGCCTACCTTACCGTTCGTCGCCTTATACGGGACAAATCCGGTCGCGGGCTTTGCGAATACGACTATCTCGTCCGCTATCTTCTGACGGTCGATAGCGAGCGACAGAGCCTTTCTCACTCTCGCATCGGCGAGGAGCGGGTTATTGAGGTTGAAGTAATATGTATGAGTAGAGAGAAGATCCGTCGTCGTCACATAATCCTTATATGCGGCGCGCTGATCGAGCGGAAGCTCGGAATCATAAAAGACCGTATTGATCGCGGGATCGGTCTGACCGACGCTCGACAGCATCGAGTTGAGCGTTCTGCCGTAATCGTTCTCTATTCTGAACGGGATAACGTACTTGTCGTATACCTCGTCCTTATCGGTGTTGAGGAAGTAGTAGTTGGAACGTTCAAGTCTGAGGATGTGGTTATATTCTACCGACTTGACCATGAACGGGCCGCTCGTTACCATCGTAGCCGGCTTCTTCGCCCAGTCTGCGGACTTCGATACGATATCCTCGCGGAGCGGTACGAGCGCGGGGCTCGAGAGGTTGCGGAGGAACTGCTGGTAGTCGATGGAATGTTCAAACTCTATCTCGAGCTTGAGCGTTTCGGGAGCCGTAAGACCGATATCGTCTATCGTCATCTCGCCCGATTTGATCGCGCGCGCGTTCTTTATATCATAAAGCATGCACGCCGCCTCGCAGTCGTAATCGACGTCAAGGATGCGCTTCCACGCGTAAACGACGTCGGCCGCCTGTACGGAACGTCCGTCGCTCCATTTCGTGTCCTTGAGCGTGATCGTCATCTTGTACTCGCCGTATCTGTCGCCGTCGTTGATCTCATAGTCCTTGATGAGCGACATCTTGAGCTTTCCGTTCTCGTCGATGTCGGTCAGGCTTTCATAGAGAAGGCTGAGGATCTTGACATTGGAGTCGTTGAGATACGCGACCGTCGGGTCAAAGGAATACATCTCGGTACCGAGGTACATGGGGATGATGGCGCCCTTGTCGTACTCGCCTGTTTCTTCGTCCTTCTCAAGCGTCGTGCACCCGGCGACCGACAGCAAGAGCATCACTGCACACAAAATCAGAGCCAGCAAACGTTTCATAATACGGTTTATCCTCCTTTTATGCTATCGCATAAATAAATGGTAAAAGAGCTGTATCCGCGTAAATAACGCCCTTGATACTAACTACAACACATTATATCATCAAAATCGAATTTAATCAATAAAATCTTTATACGTATCGGCAAATTTTAGTTATTTGCACAATCAGATAATATGATTTTTGTCAATAGTAAACAAATTTCATTCAATTTTGACTGCAGCATGTGCAAACGCTGCGCGATACTGCCCCCGACGACTGCTTTTTCGGCGTCAAAGCGCGGCAAATCTTCATGCCCGTCATGAATATTATATCATGATTCTGACAGAAAATATATAGAAAAACGGAAAGGAATGAAAAAATGACCGACATCGAATCTGTATCATACAGACGCACCGACCTCGCGTGCGAGACCGACATCGACAAAAGAAATGCCCCGGGCGTTTCATTTTACGAATACGAACGCGGCGGCGTACCCGTCAGCATCATGACCGTCGAGCACGGAAGCGGCGAGTCGGCGGCGGGTCGTCCCGCCGGGACTTACATGACAGTCACCGCCGAGCGTCCGTGGATGTGGGAGGACGACAGACGCGAAGGCCTCGTTTCGCTTTTGTCCGAGCTCATATCAGATGCGATATTCTCCGCCGCCGGAAAACGTCCGTGCGCCGATTTCTCCGTGCTTATATGCGGACTCGGCAACAGAGCGCTCACCGCCGACGCGATAGGACCGCTCGCCGCCGACGACGTCACCGTGACGGCGCAGCTCAAATTGGAGCGCCCCGACCTTTACGAGAGCATCGGATGCTGCCGCGTCGCCGCGTGCGCGCCCGGCGTCACTGCCGCGACCGGAATTGAGGCCGCCGACGTCATATCGGGCATAACGGACAATATCGCCCCCGACGTCATAATCCTCATCGACGCGCTCGCCGCACGTTCTTGCTCGCGTCTCGCATCGACGATACAGATCTCCGACAGCGGCATCGCGCCGGGCTCCGGCATCGGCAACAGACGGCGCGCGCTGTCGCGCTCGACTGTCGGCGTGCCCGTCGTCACAGTCGGCGTGCCGACCGTCGTCGACTCGTCGACGCTCGTATGGGACGCGCTCGAAAAAGCCTCCATTGACAGCGCTTCCCTGCCCGACTCGCTCCGCGAAGTACTCGAAACGGGCCGCAGCTTCTTCGTCGCGCCGAAGGAAAGCGACGTCGTAACGCGCGAAATGGCGCGCCTCATCGCCGACGCCATCGACGAAATGTGCGGCACCGCGTAGGTCATATCGCTGCCGCTTTCCGCATACGTATATGACGAAGGACGATGAAAACGAACGCGGAGGCGGAAAATGGACAACACATTGAACGGGATCATCCCCGTGACCGGGGACGAGATTAAGGACGTAAAGACAGACGATACATGCAGCGGCGGCTGCGGCGGCGAACAGCTCGCCGTCGAACGCGTGGACGCGCCTGCGGACCCGCCGGCGCTCATTATCCCCGCGCCAGAAAAGGACTACGCGGACAAGTCGGCGCACGCTGAGCCGCAAACATCACGCGCGCGTCTTTTGCCGATACTGAAGCTCACTTCCGCCGCCGTGCTCATCGGCGTATTTGCCGCCGCCGCATACGCCGACATCGCGCACGCCGCGTCGTCGTTCACCGTCGACAGCATAGCCGACCTCGCCGCCGACGCCGCATTCGGCATAAGTCTGCCTACAGTTTCTGCCCCTGACGTCGCCGGCACACCGCCTGCCGCATCATCGTCGCACAGCGACGCGTCCGGATTTCACGAACTCTATCTCGGCGCGGACGAGCATTCAAATGTCATCGACGGCGGCATGAACAGCGACGATATAGACGACAGCTTCGACACGCCCCCGATCACCGACGAGACCGCCGACGCCGATACGCGCTATCCCATCGTCGCGCGCGACTTGTCGGCGACGGCGGCGCGCGGACTCGAATGCAGCAATCAGACCGACTACGATCTCGACCTCGACTATTTCGCCGACGCGCCGCTCAAAATAGCGCCGCTCAGTGAGCTTCTCGCGGACGGCGAAAACTCCGTCACCGCGTCGACCTCGAACGAGCCCGCGTCGCAGTCCCCCGTCGTGCTCATAATCCACACGCACGGCACCGAATCGTATGCGCCCGAGGGCGCCGACACATACTCGCCCGACGACAGCGCGCGCAGCGACGACATCACGCAGAACGTCGTCGCCGTCGGCTCCGTCATGACGGATTATTTCGAGAGCCGCGGCATTCCGACCGTCCACTGCACCGAGATGTTCGACCGCGACTCCTACATAGACGCGTACAAGAACTCGTCGGCTGCCGTCCACGAGTACCTCGCCATGTATCCGAGCATCAAATACATATTCGACGTACACCGCGACTCCGTTATCGCGTCCGACTACACCAAGTACCGCCCCGTGACCGACGTCGACGGCGGATCCGCGGCGCAGTTCATGTGCGTCGTCGGCACGAACTTCAAAGGCGCCGACCACCCGCACTGGCGCGACAATCTGACGCTTGCGGCGCATTTGCAGACGCGCCTGTGGACGCGCTCGACCTCGCTCCCCCGCCGCATGTCGATACGCGGCGCGTCCTTCTACCAGCAGTACGCTCCCGGCTCGCTCTTACTTGAAATAGGCTCGTGCGGCAACACGCTCACCGAGGCCGAAGCCTGCGCCCGCATCGTCGCCGAAGAACTCGCAGAGCTTATAATTCAAGAATAAGTTTTTGCGAGGGAAAACTTTTTTGACAAAAGTTTTCCCTCGCGCTCCCTTTCAAAAACTTTTATTACAGATTTTGTTTTTTATCGTCCAAATAAAGGCAATGTGCCGTAGGCTTCCCAGCCGCACCTACGCGCACCGCGCTCGTGCGTTGACGGCGTTACCAGCGTCGGACGCAGACACGACGTTTAGACGGCGCAATCGACACGCCGCGGGGGAGCTGTTATACCAATATGTAAACGCGGTCTGAGCCCTGTTGCCTTTCTTGCCGCAGACTCGATAACATCGACGCCACACGGGAGCCTCTTTCGGGTTCGACAAGGGGGACTTTCTTGCGAGAAAGTCCCCCTTGTCAAAAACCGATTTGTAGGTGTGAAAGACGTCACCACGTCAGGTAGTCAAAGGTAGCTGCCGGTGGGTGCGTACCGCACGATGAACCGCGGTGAGCGGAGATATTAGTTGAGGATACGGTCTGGCGCTTACGCGAAAAACATAATTTTCACACTATATTGTGAAAAGCGCTTGACAAATCACTAAATTTGTGGTATAATATAGGTAGTTATGGAGATGATGCGGTGCACGCGGGTGCGGTTGGAATGCCGCTCCCGCTTAATCGTACAAATACTCCCTTTTCTCCGTCAGTTCCGCGATGAACGCGTCGTACTCCGCGTCGGTGCCGCGATAGAAAAACTCCTGCGACTGCGTTACCATGAACTTGCCGCCGTGACCGCACGGGATCTTCGTCCTCACCTTCGCGCAATAGCCGCGCGACGTCAACGTCTGTTCGTCGTACTCCCATTCGCAGCCGACCGCGAGCGGGAAATAACCGCCCTCGTGCGCCGGATTCTTATACGACGTCAGCCGCAGCGACGTGGTCATGCCGCGCCCGAAATCGCAGTCGATGCGGACGATACCGACGCCGCGCGCGAGCCAATATTCCTTTACGCCGAGCGCAGAGCCGCCGTTGCACACAAACGCTTCCTTCGGCACGTCGTCGAGCGTGCCGTACCATATCGTCAGCTTCAGGCAGTCGTCAAACGTCCCCGCGCCGACTGTGACCGTCCCGCCGTCTCTGGCGTCGAACGTGAAGCGGTGTCGCTCTTTTTTGCCATTGTAAGGATGCGCACGCTCAGCGTCCTCCTCGTGATACCCGGCGATCCACTTGTCGTCCCAAATGCAGTCGAGGAAGTTTTCCTGATACCTGTACGGCTTCGCGCCGAAGATGCAGTCCTCGATGTGGTACGTTCCCCATCTGTGCGGACCGAAGGTGTAATAGAAATCACTCTCCGTCAAGCGTCCGTCCTTTTTCGACCACAAGGACGTGCTGAAGCTCGACGGGCATAGACGGTATTTCTTAATGTACTCGCTCATGCGTTCGAGATAATCGATGCCGCCGAGCGCCGTCTGCGTGTCGCGCTCGCTCGTGTTCTTGCGCACCGCAGCCCGAAGCGCCTCTATCGCCTCTCCTACCTTTTCGGCGTCTGTCTCCGCACCCTCGCACAGCTTATCGCACTTGTCGATGAAATATTCGCCGTCGGCGTCGCGCTCCTCGTTGAAATCCTTTTTCTTCGTAACCGAATGTGCGACCGAGAGATTTGCCGTCACGCCGTCCGTCCAAATCACACAACATTCGTAAAACGACGTCGTATATTCCGGCATGGCGGGATTCAAATATCGCCACGTATTGCCGACCGCGAGCGGGAACGGACCTTTGCCGCCCTTGATCTCGTATTCGGAAAGCTCGTATGTCTCGCTGTGAGAATCGTTCGAGAATACTGCCTTTACGATGCCGACGCCGTCCGCGTACCACACGTCGGCAGCATTGGGAAAATATACTTCGTCGTTCGCCGATCGGACTGAGATATGCATACACTTTGCGAACTCACCGGCGGGAACGGACACAGATTCGTCGTTTGACGCAAGCAGGAACGTGTTGCCGTTTTCAACGGTTTTTATTTCGCCCGGCTTCATCGACGTGTCGTAAAACGTCCTGCCGAAACAGCTCGCGAAATAGGGAATATCGTTCCACATATGAGAATTAAAAGCGACATCTCCGACGTTGAACCCGGGTTGCGAGAGGAAAAGCAGCTTGTCGCCCACAATGCGGTACTGCTCCGAAACCACCTGAAACCCGAGATACGGGTCGGACGCATTCTCGCGCGCGAACGCGACCGTCCGAAGTCCGCACACGGCGCACGCCTGATAGACGTTTTCGGGCGGGATCAGGCGCGCCGCCTCTGAGAATGTCTGCTCGATCTCGTCGAGCGGACGGTGCAGTTCAAGCAAAGCACACGTGCGCCAAAACAGCAGCTCGCCCTTGCCTTCGTCACAGCCGAGCTTTTCCATCTCGGGCATCATTTCTTCATCAATGACGCGCAACTGCTCGCTATAGTCGTTGATGTCAAGCACCCTGTCGATCATTTGACTTGCTATCACGACGCCGTTGCCGCTCTCCTTTGCAAGCCTTTGCCCCTCGTTCACTTTTTCGGTAGAATGTCCCCATGATGTATAAAGCTCTGCGAGTGCGGATTTCCGCTCGTTTTCGTCGGACGCGGTCTTTATGTATTCCTCCGTGTCGCTGTACATCTTTTTGTAGCGGTCGTCCTCTTTGAATCCGTTCTCGAGGTAGTACATCCGTATTTCGTCAAGACGTTTTTTTACCTCCGCCGCAAATTCGGCGGGAGTCGTATTTTTCACATTTTCGTTCATATACCCAAGCCTTTCTTTGAGTTTCGCTCTTGCGTCGCTGAGTCTGCGCGTGACCGTCCCCTGCGGGACCGACAGCGAGCGCGCGATGTCCGCCACCTTCATATCGTGGAAGTAGAACATCACCGCCGCCTGCCGCAGCTTTTCGGGCAGCCCGAAAACGGCGTCGCGTATCTCGCGACTCTTTTCGTGCCGCAGAAACGACATTTCCGGGTCGTCGTCCTGCGAACTTTTCCCTTCCGCCGACTCGATGTCCTCGTACCGCTGCCTGCGCGTCACATAGTGCAGCACCTTGCGCTTCGCAATCCCCACGAGCCACGACCGCAGCTTTCCGCGTTCGCGGAGCGTGTTCATGTTCACGAACGCGTACACGAACGTGTCCTGCGCGATGTCCTCCACCGCAAAAGCGTCGGAGACGGTCTCGCGCACAGCGGCGAAAACAAGCCGCTGACAGCGCAGCACTATTTGTTCAAACGCGTCCGCGTCGCCGCCCTGCGTCAGCTCCGCGAGTTCTTCGTCGGAGCAGTCCTCGTATCTGTTCACGCGATATCGCCTCCCTTTGTTTGAAAATTCCTTATAAAGACGTCTTTGTATATTAGTGCCGAAAACGACTCAAAATGCTCGGTCAAAAAACGAATTTTTTGAAAAAAATTTTTATAAAGGCTTCGGGGGAGGAAAAACTCACAAAGAGTTTTTTCCTCCCCCGGGAAAATAACAAATTCCAATCAGTCGACCAGCTTGATGAGCGCCATCTCCGCAGCGTCACCGCGGCGCGGTCCGAGCTTGTATATCTGAGTATATCCGCCGTTGCGATTCTCGTACTTCGGCGCTATTTCAGAGAAGAGCTTTGAGACCACGTCCTCCTTGGTGATATATGCGAGCGCTGCGCGGCGGCTTGCGAGCGTATTCTCTTTTCCGAGCGTTATCATCTTTTCGGCGAGCGCGCGAACTTCCTTCGCACGCGTCAGCGTCGTTTCGATGGAACCGTTTTCGAGAAGATACGTCACCATACCTCTGAGCATTGCTGTTCTGTGAGCGGTAGGTCTGCCGAGCTTTCTTGTTCCGGGCATTGCCGTATTACCTCCTAATTCCTGCTAAATCTTTCGCGAATGTGTGCCGCACCGTCATTCTTCCTCGCGCTTGAGATCAAGCCCGAGCGAGTGCAGCTTCTGTTCAACTTCTTCAAGCGATTTCTTACCGAGATTGCGGACCTTTATCATTTCGTCTTCGGTCTTGTTGACAAGGTCCTCGACGGTGTCTATCCCCGCGCGCTTCAGACAGTTGAAGCTGCGGACGGAAAGGTCAAGCTCCTCAATGGTCATCTCAAGGACTTTCTCCTTCATGGTCTCTTCGCGTTCGACCATGATCTCCGCCTTCTGTCCTTCCTCCGAGAGGTTGACGAAAAGGTTGAGATGCTCGTTGAGTATCTTGGCGGCGAGCGAAACCGCTTCCTTTGCCGATGTAGTACCGTTCGTCTCTACGTCAAGCGTGAGCTTGTCGTAATCCGTGATGTTGCCTACGCGAGTGTCGTCTACTGTGTAGTTGACATTGTAGACGGGCGTGTAGATCGAGTCCGTGTATATCAGCCCGATCGGAGCCGATACGCCGTACGCGAGCTGCGAGGTATGATTCTGCTTGTTCTTCTCCTGCGAAACGTACCCGCGGCCGTAGTCGAACGTGATCTCCATGCAGAAGCGCGCGTTCTCGCCGACAGTCGCGATGTGAAGCTCGGGATTAAGTATCTCGATGTCCACATCTTCCTTGATGTCGCCGGCGGTGACCTCGCACGGTCCCGTGACGTCTATCGTCACCGTCTTCGGGTTCGTCGTTGCGAGCTTCACCACGATGCCCTTTACGTTGAGCACTATTTCGGTGACGTCCTCGCGTACGCCGGGCACGGTCGAGATCTCGTGGAGCACGCCGTCTATCTTGATAGACGATACAGCGTACCCGGGAAGGCTCGACAAAAGCACGCGACGCAGAGAATTGCCAAGCGTCACACCGTAGCCGCGTTCGAGCGGCTCAACGATAAAACGCCCTTTTCTGCCGTCCTCGCTGATGTTTTCGGTAGTTATATTCGGCCGTTCTATTTCAATCATTCCCCTAACCCTCCATGTTCAATTCTATGATAATCGGATTCTGTGTCCTTATCTGTCGGACGGGATTATTCACAAATTGATATATACCGCCGTGACAAAGTCCGGTCGGTAATATCGGGCTTTGAATTACTTGGAATAGAGCTCGACGATAAGCTGCTCGTTGAATTCGAAGTCGATGTCCTCGCGTGCGGGAGCGGAAACTACCTTCGCCTTGACATTCTCCTTGTCCACTTCGAGCCACTTCGGAATTACTGCCGTCTGCATGCGCTCGATCAGTTCCTTGATCTTCGCGGAGTCGCGGCTGCCTTCCTTAAGGGATATAACGTCGCCCGGCTTGACGATGTAGGACGGAATGTTGACCTTCTTGCCGTTTACGCGGAAGTGTGCGTGCAGCACGAGCTGACGCGCTTCCTTGTGGCTGGACGCCATACCCATTCTGTAAACTACGTTGTCAAGACGTGCTTCAAGCGTTGTGAGCAGATTCTCACCCGTGATGCCCGGCTTCTTCTCAGCCAGCTCATAGTATTTCTTGAACTGTCTTTCCTGTACGCCGTAGTATCTCTTGGTCGTCTGCTTCTCACGGAGCTGACGTCCGTATTCCTTGACCTGCTTGCGGGATACGCCATGCTGACCGGGAGCGCCCTCTCTCTTTACGACGGCGCACTTATCCGACATGCAGCGATCGCCCTTGAGGAAGAGCTTCTTACCCTCTCTGCGGCAGAGGCGGCAGGAAGGACCTGTATATCTTGCCATATGATTATTCCTCCTTCTGACTTAAACGCGGCGGCGTTTCGGCGGACGGCATCCGTTGTGCGGGATGGGCGTCACATCCTTGATGAGCGTTATCTGAAGTCCTGCGGCTGCGAGCGAACGGATAGCAGCTTCACGTCCCGAGCCGGGACCGCGGACATAGACCTCGACCGTGCGCAGACCGTGATCCATAGCGAGCTTTGCTGCGTGCTCCGCTGCCATCTGAGCTGCGAACGGCGTGGACTTTCTCGAACCCTTGAAGCCCATCTCGCCGGACGACGCCCATGCGATAGCGTTGCCCTGAAGATCCGTCAGCGTAACGATCGTGTTGTTGAAGGTGGAGCTGATGTGTGCGGCACCGGATTCGATATTCTTGCGTTCGCGGCGCTTCTTGATGACCTTTTTGGTTGTCTTAGCCATAACTTTACTCCTTGTCCTTACTTCTTCTTGTTTGCGATAGTCTTAGCGGGACCTTTTCTCGTTCTCGCGTTCGTCTTGGTCCTCTGACCTCTCACGGGCAGACCCTTTCTGTGTCTGATGCCGCGGTAGCAGTTGATCTCGACGAGGCGCTTGATGTTGAGCGCCACATCACGGCGCAGATCGCCCTCGACTACGTAGTTGTTCTCGATCTCATCGCGGAGCTTCGCGACCTCATCCTCGGTCAGATCCTTCGCGCGTGTATCGGGATTGATGTTTGTTTTCTTGCATATTGCGGCTGCGCTCGTGTGTCCGATACCGTAGATATAGGTGAGCGCGTATTCAATACGCTTCTGGTTGGGAATGTCAACGCCGGCAATACGTGCCATTTAGTTTATCACCTCTCTGTTCTTACTAAACGTCAGCCCTGTCTCTGCTTGTGCTTGGGATTCTCGCAGATGACCATGACGCGTCCTTTTCTCTTGATGATCTTGCACTTTTCGCACATCTTCTTTACGGAAGGTCTTACTTTCATTGCATCTTCACCTTTCCTGAACAAATAATTTCTTGTATGTGACTTTGATTACTTTGACCGCCACGTGATGCGTCCCTTCGTCAGGTCGTAGACCGAGACCTCGACTGTGACTTTATCACCCGGCAGTATGCGGATATAGTTCATTCTGAGTTTTCCGGATATTTTCGCCGTTACAAGGTGCCCGTTCGGCAGCTTCACTCTGAACGTTGTGTTCGGCAAAGCCTCTGTCACGACTCCTTCAAACTCGATCACGTCATCCTTCGGCATTCGATTCTCCTTTCGGGCTTATTTGCGCTTCGTTTACAGCATATACCGCTCGCCTTATGTCCCTGTCGGTGCACGAGCCGTCTCTCAGCCTCTCCGCCATACCGGGAACGATGCATAGCAGCCGCAGATGATGCGTTCCCTTAAGCTTTGGCGAGTTTTTGCGTCTGTGCTTTCCGTCCGAGATATAGACGCGCGAGCTCACGTCGGAACCTCCGACAACTATGAACGTGCGTCCGGACTCGCGTCCCGCGCTCGCCACAGCCGCCATTCCGACGAGCTCCGACGTCATATCGGGTTCGCGGTGAATCGCTGCGGTGTCTTGTTTTTTTCGTCTCATCGACTCACATCGACTCAGTCGACCTTCGTCAGAAGCTCGGGACCGTTATCCGTCACAGCTATCGAATGCTCGTAGTGAGCGGACAGACTGCCGTCCTTCGTTTTGACCGTCCAGCCGTCCGGCAGCTCGTATACAGCCGCCGCACCGGCGTTCACCATCGGCTCTACCGCGATCGTCATGCCGCGCATGAGTCTTATTCCGTGACCCGCCGCGCCGAAATTCGGCACCTCCGGATCTTCGTGGAGCTCGGCTCCGACGCCGTGTCCCACATAGCGTCTTACGACCGAAAAGCCGTTTCTGACGCAGTGCGACTCGACTGCATGACCGATATCTCCGATGCGCGCTCCCTCGTTTATGACTTTGAGCGCCTCATAGAAGCTCTCCTCCGTCACGCGTATGAGGCGCGCCGCCTCGTCCGATATTTTGCCGACCGCGAATGTCCGCGCGCTGTCGCCGTTATAACCGCGATAGCATGCGCCGACGTCGATTTTGACTATATCGCCCTCTTTGAGCACTCGAAGCTGCGAGGGGATGCCGTGAATGACTTCATCGTTTACGCTGACGCACGCCGACGCCGGGAATCCGCCGTATCCGAGAAATGTCGGGGTGGCCCCGCATTTCTCGATATAGGTACGGATAACGTGGTCGATGTGCGCTGTCGTGACGCCGGGCTTTATCGCCTCGCCTGCGGCGAGTATCGCCTCACCGGTGATCTTTCCCGCGTCACGCATCAGCGCAAGCTGACTCTGATTTTTGAGATGGATCATACTGTCACTGATTTCCGTGGAGATATTCTTCGATCACAGCCGTCGTAAGTGCCGTCGTGTCCTCGAGCTTTTCCTGACCGTGTACTACGCGCAGAATTCCTTTCTTCTCATAGTACTCGCGGAGCGGCTCCGTATCGTTGTGATACGTCGTGAGCCTTCTCTTCACGACCTCGGGGTCGTCGTCCTTGCGGATCGTGAGCTCGGCGCCGCACTTAGTGCAGTGGACGTTGTCGGCGCTCGGATTGTAAACGGTGTGATACGTTTCGCCGCACTTGGGGCAGACGCGTCTGCCCGACATGCGTGTGATTATCCTCTCGTCCTCGACCTCGATGTCGATGACCATCGAAAGCCCTATGCCGGTCTCGTCGAACGCCTCAGCCTGAGCAAGCGTTCTCGGGAAACCGTCGAGGATGAAGCCGCCTTTGCAGTCGTCCTCGGCGAGTCTGTCGCGCACGATGCCGACTATGACGTCGTCCGGTACGAGCGCGCCAGACTCCATGTAGCCTGCGGCGAGCTTGCCGAACTCCGTCTTAGCCGCGACCGCCTCGCGAAGTATCGCGCCGGTCGAGATCGTCGGGATCGCGTACTTCTTAGCCGCAATCTCCGCCTGTGTGCCCTTTCCGGCGCCCGGAGCGCCGAAAAACATCAGTTTCAATGCCTTTTCCATCATTAGCCTCTCCTTATTCAAGGAAACCGCGATAGCCTCTCATCGACATCTGAGCCTCGACTTCTCTTGCAGTTTCAAGCGCGACGCCGACGACGATAAGCAGTGACGTACCGCCGAACGCGATGCCCTGGATCGCATTGTTCGAGACTATGTTTGCGATGATCGGGAAGATAGCGACAACGGACAGGAACAGCGAGCCGATGAGCGTTATCTTGTTGAGCACCTTCGTGATATAATCCGCAGTCGGTCTGCCCGGACGGAAGCCGGGGATAGAACCGCCGTTATTCTTGAGGTTGTTCGCAACTTCAACGGGATTGAACGAGATCAGAACGTAGAAGTAGCCGAACGCGATGATAAGAATAAACAGTATCAGCGGATAGAACCACGAACCGGACGACAGGAAATGAGATATGTGATACCACACGGAACCGTTCTTCGGCGGGATTATGAGCTGAAGCGTCGAGGGTATCGCGAGTATCGAGTTAGCGAAGATGACGGGCATGACGCCGGACATATTCAGCTTGAGCGGCAGATTCGTGCTCTGACCGCCATACATCTTTCTGCCGACGACGCGTTTAGCGTATACGACAGGCAGACGTCTCTCGGACTCGGTGACGAATACGACGAAATACACCATTGCGAGCGCTATGATTATCGCCACTATCGGGATAATAACGCCTGCGACCGTTCCCTGCGAGAAGAAATTGATGATGGTCTGCACGGCGTTTGCGCCGCCCGAAACGATGTTGGCGAAAAGGATGATGGAGATACCGTTGCCGATACCGTTCTCATTTATCTTTTCACCGAGCCACATGACGAGCGAGGAGCCCGCGCAGTAGCATGCGATAATGATTATCGCTTCGAACCAGCCGTTCGACGTGATGGGGTAGATGAGCATTCCGTTGGAGCGCATCATCATGTAGTAGCCGTAGCTCGTGATGAGCGCGAGCGCGACTGTCACGTAACGGGTGATCTGATTGATCTTCTTTCTGCCGTCCTCGCCTTCCTTCGACATTCTTTCGAGTGCGGGGATGGCGACGGTCAGAAGCTGCATCACGATGGATGACGTGATGTACGGCGAGATGCCGAGGGCGAACAGCGTCGCCTGAGCGAACGCGCCGCCTGACAGGATGTTCAGGTACTGGAATATCGAACCGCCCGTGCCGTACATGTAGTAGCCGAGGACATCGGCGCTTACGAACGGTATCGGTATCGCGACACCGATTCTGTAGATCAGCAGTATAAACAGCGTGAACAGGATCTTCTTGCGAAGCTCGGGTAACTTAAACGCGTTGACTAACGGTGCGAACCAGCTCTTCATGTCATGCTACCTCGGTCTTTCCGCCGGCAGCCTCGATCTTCTCCTTGGCAGAGCCCGAGAAAACATCGGCTTTGACAGTCAGCTTCTTTGAGAGCTCACCGTCGCCGAGCACTTTAAGACCGTCGAGCGGCTTGCGCACGATCTTCTTTGCGAGAAGCGCTTCCATATCGACTGTCGCGCCGTCCTCAAATGCGTTGAGATCGCAGACGTTGACTACCGCGTACTGCTTGCCGAAGCGGTTGTAGAAGCCTCTCTTCGGGAGCTTTCTGTACAGCGGGAGCTGACCGCCCTCAAAACCGGGTCTGACACCGCCGCCGGAGCGAGCGTTCTGACCCTTATGACCCTTGCCGGCTGTCTTACCGTTGCCCGTTCCGACACCGCGGCCGCGGCGCCATGACTTCTTTGCAGAGCCCGGAGCGGGTGAAAGTTCATATAGTTTCATGGTTCTTCCTCCTTGTAAGTTTTACGGCGATTGCCTTATGCCTTTTCCACCTTAACGAGGTGGGAAAGAACCTTGACCTTGCCGGCTGTCGAGGCGTTGTCCTCGAGCGTGATGCTGTCGCCTATCTTGCGGAAACCGAGCGACGCCGCCGTCGCCTTCTGATTCGGCTTGCAGGCGATGAGGCTCTTTGTGAGCGTTATCTTTACCTTTTCCATGATTCCCTCCTTAACCCTTGAGGTTTTCTACCGGGATTCCGCGGCTGCGAGCCACTTCCTCGGCGGTACGGAGAGACTTCAGCCCCTCGAACGTAGCCTTGACGACGTTGATCGGGTTATTGGTGCGAAGGCACTTAGCTCTGATGTTCTTGATGCCCGCAAGCTCGAGCACCGCTCTGACCGTCTTGCCTGCGATGATACCGGTACCGGGTGCGGCAGGCTTAAGAAGCACGCGTCCGGAGCCGAACTCGCCGATGATCTCGTGCGGTATTGTCGAACCCTTAAGGGGAACTGTTATCATATTCTTTTTAGCGTCTTCGGTCGCCTTGCGGATAGCTTCGGGAACTTCCGCCGCCTTGCCGAGACCGTAGCCTACGTGACCTTCACCGTCACCCACGACCATGACAGCCGCGAATCTCTGGATACGTCCGCCCTTAACGGTCTTGGAAACACGGTTCAGCGCAACCATATTGTCCGTAAGCTCGACGCCGGACGGATTGAATTTTTCTGCCATGTTTATTACGTTTTCCTCCTATGGTATTTGAAAAGCTTCTTTTCAAACAGTGTACAAACCGGAATCAGAACTTGAGTCCCGCTTCGCGGGCTCCGGCTGCCAATTCCGATACACGGCCGTGATAAAGGTAACCGCCTCTGTCGAATACGACATTCTCGATACCTTTATCGAGGGCTCTTTTCGCAACAGTCTCGCCGACGACCTTAGCCGCCGCCTTGTTCGAGCCGATGCCCTCGAAGGATCTCTCCTGCGTGGACGCCGATGCGAGCGTCACACCGTTCACGTCGTCGATGACCTGCGCGGAAATGTGCCTGTTGGAGCGATAAACGCACAGACGGGGGCACTCGGGAGTGCCGCTGATCTTAGCTCTGACGCGTGCGTGTCTCTTAAGACGCGCCGCGTTCTTATCCTTTTTAGATACCATTTCCTACGCTCCTTTACTTACCTGTCTTGCCGGCCTTGCGGCGGATGACTTCGCCCTCATACTTCACGCCCTTGCCGTGATACGGTTCCGGCGGACGCTTTGCGCGGATGTCCGCTGCCATCTGACCGACTCTCTGCTTGTCGATGCCCTTGACGACGATGGACGTCGCATTCGGCACCTCGAAGCTCATGTTCTCTTCGGGCTCCACCTTTATATCGTGCGAATAACCGAGGTTAAGGACGAGCGTCTTGCCGTTGAGAGCAGCTCTGTAGCCTGTGCCGACTATCTCGAGCTTTCTCTCGTAGCCCTCCGACACGCCGACTACCATGTTGTGCAGAAGCGTGCGCGTAAGACCGTGCAGAGACTTGTCTTCCTTCTCATCGGTCGGACGCGTCACGTGTGCGACGTTGCCCTCGACCGAAACGCTCATTCTCGGATGCAGCACCTGTGTGACCGTTCCCTTCGGTCCCTTGACGGTGACCTTGTTGCCCTCTTCGACCTTGATGTCAACGCCTGCGGGGATAACTATTTCTTTTCTGCCTATTCTTGACATGCCGAATACCCCCTTACCACACGAACGCGAGGACTTCGCCGCCGACGTGAGCGGCTCTTGCCTGTCTGTCCGTCATGATGCCCTTGGACGTGGACACGATCGCGATGCCGAGACCGTTCATCACCTTAGGCATATCCTCACAGCTGCTGTAGATACGAAGACCGGGCTTCGATACGCGGCGCAGACCGCGCAGAACTCTCTGCTTGCCCTCGTACTTCAGCGTCACGCGGATCATACCCTGCTTGCCGTCCTCGATGATCTGATAGCTTTTGATGTAGCCCTCGGTGAGAAGTATCTCAGCGATGGACTTCTTGAGATTTGACGCCGGAATGTCAACGGTCTCATGCTTTGCGCTGTTAGCGTTTCTGATGCGCGTGAGCATATCGGCGATTACATCTGACATTTGCATATTGCTTGTTTGCTCCTTTGCAAGTTATATTATCTTGCCGCCGCTACTCGCGGCTGCATGCCCGCGGTCAAACGGACCGTCTGTCCGTTTCCGGCCGGGCACCGGAATTCGATTTTTTGCGGCTGACTGTTACCAGGACGCCTTCTTCACGCCGGGGATCTGTCCCTTGTACGCGAGCTCGCGGAAGCATATACGGCAGATGCCGTACTTGCGAAGATAAGCGTGAGGGCGGCCGCAGATCTTGCAGCGGTTGTAACTGCGAGTCGAGAACTTCGCCGGTCTCTGCTGCTTTAATTTCATAGCTGTCTTTGCCATTTTTTTGCTTTACCCTCCCTTTTTACTTTTCAAACGGAGCGCCCATAAGCGTGAGCAGCTCTTTTGCTTCCTCGTCCGTCTGCGCAGTCGTGACGAACACGATGTCCATGCCGCGGATCTTGTCGATCTTGTCGTACTCGATCTCGGGGAATATAAGCTGTTCCTTGAGGCCGAGCGCATAGTTGCCGCGTCCGTCGAACGCATTCGGGTTGATGCCCTTGAAGTCGCGGACTCTCGGGAGCGCGAAGTTGAACAGCTTGTCGATGAACTCGTACATGATGTCGCCGCGGAGCGTTACCTTCGCGCCGATCTTCATGCCCGCACGGAGCTTGAAGTTAGCCACCGACTTTTTAGCCGTCGTCGGGACTGCTCTCTGACCCGTGATCTGCGTGAGTTCTTCGATCACGTTGTCGACAACCTTTGCGTTGTCCTTCGCGTCGCCGCAGCCGACGTTGACTACGACCTTCTCGAGCTTCGGGATCTGCATCGGACTCTTGTACTCGAATTTCTTCATCAGAGCCGGCGCGATCTCTTCTTTATAAGTTGTTTTCAATCTTGCAGTTGCCATTTACCGTTCCTCCGACTTAAAGTTCCTCGCCGCACTTGGCGCAGACGCGGACCTTTTTCTGTTTGCCGTCTTTGTCCTCGGTTAGCTTGTGCTTGATACGAACGCCCTTGCCGCACTTGGGGCACCAAAGCTGGACCTTGGATGCGTAGATAGCGCCTTCGACGTCGATGATGCCGCCCGTGTCGCCCTGACGCTTCGGCCTCTCATGCTTGTGGACGATATGCACGCCCTGCACGATGACCTTGCCCTCTTTCGGGGACGTTGCGACGACCTTGCCGCGCTTGCCCTTGTCGTTGCCGGAGATAACTACGACGGTATCGTCTTTCTTGATGTTCATCTTCTTGTTTTCCATTTCCGATACCTCCGTTTACAGCACTTCCGGAGCGAGGGAGAGGATCTTCAGATAATCCTTCTCGCGAAGCTCGCGGGCGACCGGCCCGAATATACGTGTTCCTCTCGGGTTTTTGTCTTCCTTGATGATGACGGCTGCGTTCTCGTCGAAGCGGATGTAGGAACCGTCCGGGCGCTTAACGCCGTGAACGGTGCGGACTACGACCGCCGTAACGACCTCGCCCTTCTTGACCATTCCGCCCGGAGTAGCCTTCTTCACCGTGCAGATGACAACGTCTCCGACGTTGGCGTAACGTCTGCCTGTACCGCCGAGAACACGAATGCACATTAGCTCTTTGGCGCCGGTATTATCGGCAGCCTTCATATACGACTGTTGCTGAATCATTCCGTCGTGTCCTCCTATTATTTAGCTTTT
>CANPXS010000033.1 GCA_947586625.1 uncultured Clostridia bacterium
CGTACGGTCCCTCGTCGACCCAGAAGCCGACGCGCTCCCAGTCGTAGTCGGGAGTAGTCAGCAGCATCGCGGGCGTTTTGAGCTTCCACGGCGTCGCCATTTCGGCTATGTAGAGGTTCGAGGTCAGAAGCCCATTGCCGAAGCCGACCTTTTCCGCCCACACATAATACCGCTTGCCGTCCGCCTCGAATACGGTGCCGTCGAGAGAAAATCCCGTGAACGACGACTCGTCGTCATCGGCGCGCTGCATCATGCCGAGCTCGCGCCACGGATCCTTCATCGGGTCCTGCCCCTCGCATTCGATGACGTACGGACGCAGCGCCCACTTGTTTTCCGCTTCGCCCGCGCCGAAATAGATGTAGAATTTGCCGTCGAGGTAGTGAAGCTCGGGCGCCCAGATGTGGTTCCCCATCGGTCCGTGCTCGTGCTTGTGCCATACATCGACGGTCTCCGCCGTCGTAAGGCCGTTTATGGTCTTCGACCTGCGCAGCTCTATTCTGTCGTACGACGGTACGCTGCCCGTAAAATAGTACCACCCATCCGTGTGCTTGTATACGTGCGGGTCCGCCCTCTGTTCAACTAACGGACTGTTGTATTTCATAACATCGCCCCCTTTTTGTTTTATTGTACCATAGATTCAAATAAAAAGCAATTTTCAAGGGGAAAACTTTTTGAAAAAAAAGTTGGCGGCTTCCAAGCATCCTGTCAAAAAAATTGCCACAAGGTTTATTTTGTATCGTACAAGTTATTGCAGCGGATATACGACTACGCAAAAAAATTCACACTATTTTGTGTATACCACTTGACAAATCGTATTTTTTGTGGTATAATATAGACAGTCAAGTTGGCATGGCGGTTAAGTGCGCACTGTGCGCAGATCAAGCGGTGGGGTCTGCGTCACGTTTTTCGGCATACAGCAAGGACGCTTTCTTTCGAAAGCGTCCTTGCGGGTGATATTATCGGTCGAAGTTTAGAACAGTCCGAGCGCGCCGAGCGACTTCTGAATGTCGCGCTCGATGGAGCGTTCAAGCGAACGGTAGAGCGTTGCGGGGCTCGCGTCCTTTGATTTGAGCGAGTTGTAAGCGCCGCCCCAGTTGAAGAACACGCCGAGGTCATAGCTTCTGTGCGTGAAGATGATGTCGAGCATATCCCACGTCGTTTCGTCGCGTGCGAAACGGGACTTGATCTGATCCTCGTAGTATGCGGGCGTCAGGATCTCTTTGCCGTATTTGCCCATCGTTTCGAGTATCGCGCTCGTCATGTCGATGTCGGGGTTATCCATACCGACGGTAAGCACGTTCGAGTAGTCGGCGATATAGGAGAGGTACTCCTTCTGCGACGCGTCGTACTTCGGGAACGGTACGATACCGAAGTCATAGTCGTTGTTGCGGTAGTTGCGGACGTGAGCGATGACCTCCGTCGCGAACAGCGTTCTGCCCTCCGGGAATGCGACTGCGATGAATTTATCGTCGTCGGGCGATACGCACGTCGCGTCGCCCATGAAGTCGGCGATGTCGGCGAACACGTCTACGAACTGCTCGGTGCCCCACGACGGATACGGCACGCCGTATTCGTCAAGCTCCGCGAGCTTGAGTCCCGCCGACTGCCACATCGCGGTCCAGTTTTCGCTGTGCGTCGTGACGCCCCAAATGTCGGACTGGTCAATGACGTCGTCGCCGGACAGCTCGTTCGCCGCCGTCCTTGCCATTTCATGCATCTTGTCCCACGTCCACTTGTTGTCTTTGACGAGCTGGTACGGGTCCTCGAGGCGGTTCTCGAGTATCATGTCCTTCGTGAAGTAGACGGCCCAGATGCATTCCTTGTCGGAGAGAGCGATGTCGCCCGAGATCATGTAGTGGCTGCCGCCGATCGCGAGCTGCTCGGTGCAGTCCGCGTTCCACCAGCTGTTGTCGAGGTTTATGTTCGCCATTTCGTCAAACGGCACGCAGAGACCGCCGCCGACCGCGCTGCATGTGTTCGACATATTGTTGAACACAGCGTCGTATTCGCCGGAGCTTGCGTCGACGGACGTCTTGAATCTGTTGTACACGTCCTTGAAGTCGGTGCCCTCGGTCGAGTGTATCGTGCAGCCGAGATATTCCTCGACGGCAAGATTGCGCTGATAGATGGCGTTGCTGTACGCGTCGTCGGACGGCTCGTCGAAGTCCACTATCGCGTAATTAGCCGCGATGACCTGCGGGGTCAGGACCTCGAACGTCACGCCCTCGGCGAACTTTTCGGGTATCGTGTATACGTCTGTGTTTACCTCCTCCGCCTCCGTATCGGCGGCGCCGGTGCCGGCGGACGTCGACTGTGACGTATCGGCTCCGCCTTTGCCCGAGTCGCTGCTCTCGTTATCCTTGCAGGCGGCAAGCGGCATCGCGAGCATGAGAAGCGCCAGTACGAGCGCTATGTACTTTTTCATAATGTTATACCTCCGTTTTTTTAATTTTATCACATTTTGAGCAATTATACAAGGGGTTCGGGAAAAAAAGACGGAAACCGGGAAAGGGCTCCCGCAGGAGCCCTTTCGAAGGGAAAAACGTATTTTATCTGTCGAGCAGCTTACCGAGCGTGCTGGTCACGCCGCGCTGGTACGACTTCTTGTTTCCGCTCCATGCGGTAACGGGGTTGACGCCGGGCTTTCTGAGAGCCTCGAAACCCCAGTTGTAGAACACGCCCATATCGTAGCAGCGGTTGTTGAGGATTATATCAAGCGAGTCTGCCGACTCGGGGTCATCGGAGAATCTGCCCTTGAGCTGCATGTCTCTGTACTCGGGGATTATGTACTTCTGACCGAGAGATGCCATCGTCTCGAGGACTGCGCCCGTGAACTCGGTATCGGGATGCGTGTACTCGACGGTGCAGACTGCGGAGTTGATAGCGACGTAAGAATAGTATCTGTCAACGGAGCTGTCGTACTTCGGGAACGGAACGATACCGAACGCCTCTTCGTTGTTACGGTACTGGCGAACGAAAGCGATAACTTCCGTACCGAACAGCGTCTTGTTGTTCTTCATAGCGGTCGTGATCCAGCCTATCGGGTCACCGCCCTGGTCGCTCTTTGACGCGACGACCTGCGTGTTGTCCATTATCGTCTCGCAGCCGTAGTTGTAGACGTCGATGAAGTGCTCGTTGTCACCCCATTCAACAACGGGTTCACCGAACTGGTCGGTGGTGCAGAGCTTGAGGCCCGCGGACTCCCAAAGAGCCGCGTAGTTCTCGTTGTGCGTGCAGAGACCGAATACGTCGGAGCTGCCGATAGCCATTTTATCGTCTGCGTTCTCATCTCTTGCAGCGCCGGACGCGAGGGCCATCATGTTGTCCCAAGTCCAGTTGTTTTCGTCCATCAGCTCATAAGGTCTCTTGAGCGATGCGTTGGCGGGATTTGCGATGACTTCCTCAAGTCTCGACTTGATGAAGTACATTGCCCAAAGAACGTCCTTGTCGCCTATCATGATATCGCCGGACACCATGTAGTGTTCGCCTGCGAGAGCGAGCTGCTCCGTGCAGTCACGGTTCCACCAGGAGTTGTCGAGGTTTACATAGGGAAGCTCGTCAAAGGAGAGGCAGTCGCCTCTTGCGACCGTCGGAGCCGCGCTTGCGAGTACGAAGAACGCTGCGTTCCACTCGCCGCCGCTTGCGGAGTTATCCGTCTGGAATGCGGTCTGAACGTTGCCGGAGCTCGTCTGTTCGCTGCCTGCGAGCGTTACGCCGAGCTGATCCTCAACTGCGGAGTTGCGGAGATAGATGGCGTTCGCGTAAGCGTCCTCGGACGAGGGCTCGTCGAAGTCGAGCGGGAAGTAGCCGTAGCCCTGCTCCTGCTCATACAGGAAGTTGAACGATTTGCCGTCGAACTTGAGGTCGGCGGGGACTTCATAGACGTCGGTCGATGCAGCCGTGCCTGTGCCGTCGCCTGACTGCGCGGCCGTCTGTACGGGCTGATTGCCGCCGTCTGTTTCCTTACCGCCGTCGCTGTTATCCTTGCAGGCGACGAGGGGCATTGCCACCATCACTATGACGAGCAGCAAGCAAAGGAATTTTTTCATGTGTTTCCTCCTACAATAAAATATAGTTACATGAGTGTATCTTGCGATACTGCTTTACCACTATATCACCGTAATGTGACGGTTGTGTGAACAAAATGAACGAAATCTGTATTTTCGTGTTGTTTTTACAAAAAAATTTTTTGACTTTGTACACTTGTAACAATACATATTTCAGCGTGCAAACTGTCTGTTGAAATCGTATACAAATATAAAAATATATTGGTAAATATTTTTGGAAAAGTTGTATTCGGCGCAAAAAGTTTCCTTTGCGCCTTGACAATGGGCGTGAAACTACGGTAAAATAAAAAAAACGTTTATAAATTACGTCTATAAAGGAGGTAAAAAAATGACGAGAAACGATTCGTTATATTCGACTTTGATAGACAAGAAGCTCGTACCGGTCATCAAGATCGCAGACGCGGACGATTCGGAGGCGCTTGCCGACGCGCTCGTTACAGGGGGCCTGTCGGTGGCGGAGGTGACGTTCCGCACCTCATGCGCAGCCGAGGCGATCGGGCGCATGAAGGATTCGCGGCCCGGCATGTTCGTCGGTGCCGGCACCGTTCTGCGCGCCGCGCAGGTCGACGAGGCCGTCCATGCGGGCGCAGACTTCATCGTTTCGCCCGGCTTCGACCGCGGCGTCGTCGAGCGCTGCATCGAGCTCGGCGTGCCGGTCGTTCCCGGATGCGTCACGCCGACCGAGATCGGCTACGCAGTCTCGTACGGGCTCGGGACAGTCAAGTTCTTCCCCGCGTCGCAGTTCGGCGGTCCCGCGACGCTCAAGGCGCTCGCAGCGCCGTTCGCGGGCATATCGTTCATCCCGACGGGCGGCATCGACATGTCGAATCTGCGTTCGTATACGTCGCTGCAGTGCGTGCTCGCCGTCGGCGGCTCGTTCATGGCGTCGGAAAAGCTCATCGCGCAGAAAGCGTGGGGCGAGATCGCCGCGCGTACCCGCGCCGCTATCACCGAAGCCGCAACGACGGTCAGGATTTGAATTGAATTAGGTTTTTGCGAGGGAGAGGAAAAACTTTTTATAAAAAGTTTTTCCTCTCCCTCGCGCTCCCTCTTCTTTTCAAAAACTTTTATTACTTATTTCTTTTTAGTAGAAATTCTTGAAAGGTGGGTGGGTGCAGGGAGGGCGGAAAACTTCTTATAAGAAGTTTTCCGCCCTCCCTGCGAAAATTTGATTAATTTAATCTCAATGCTTCTTGGAGACTATGTAAGCGCCGGAGCCGATAGCTGCGATTGCGAGAGCGATCGTAGCGAAGCCGGTCTGAGCAGCCGTATCGCCGTCCTCAGCGGGAGCAGCAGCGCCCGGAACGGTAGCTTCGATGGTGATCTCATCGAGGACCATGCCGTTAGCATATTCGCCTGCGTTCCAGTTAGCGTGACCGATCATGAACATCGGGGTCTCGCCGAGGCAATCTGCGAGGTTGAGGTCGAAGCCTTCGGGCTGTGCAACGTTTGCGACTTCCTCGCCGTCGATGGAGACGACGACGGAACCGTCAGCCTTGAATTCACCAACGATGGTCATGAAATCATCGGTGATAGCGAGGTTTTCGGGATGTGCGGGACGCGTGCCTGCGTTGTTGTAGCGCTCAGCAGCGAGGTTGCAGTTGTTCGGCTTGTCGAACAGGAGAGCAACATAGTGCTCGTTCGGCCACGGATGCGACGCCTCAGACGTAGCGTCGAATATCCACGCCGTCGTTGTTCTGTCCTCGGGAGCCTTTACCTTAGCGGTGACCTTGAGGGACGTTGCGCCCTTGAGGTCGATGTCGGACTCGAGCCAGCCGTCAGCGCCGAACGTAACGGTGCCGTCAGCATATGTGAGCGTGCCGTGCTCGGTAAGACCTGCGTCAGCCTTGCCCTCGTCGAACGTGTACGTAACGGTGACTGTGTCGTCAGCGAATACGCCGGATGCGAGTACTGCCATCATAGCGACTGCCATGATGAGCGCGAGAATCTTTCTCATTTTTTCTTCCTCCGTGAAGTTTTGATTTTGAGATACTCTCGATATCTTACCATAAGTATAAAGGAAAATTCTCAAAATGTCAAGGAATATTTTCTTAATTTTCGTTATGATTGCAAAATTTACAAAAAAAAACGGCTCCTTTATGGGAGCCGTTTTCATCATGTGCAAATCAGTGCTTCTTGGAAACGATGTAAGCGCCGGAGCCGATAGCTGCGATTGCGAGAGCAATCGTAGCGAAACCGGTCTGAGAAGCTGTTTCGCCGTCAGCAGCATACGTAGCAGCGATGGTGACTTCGTCGATCACGAGACCGTCGGAGTACTCGCCCCAGTTAGCCTTACCGATCTGAACTACGGGGTTCTCACCGATGCAGTTAGCAAGCGTGAGGTCGTAGCCGTCGGGCTGTGCGAACGTGCCCTTCTCTTCGCCGTTTACATAAACGACTGTGCCGTTGTCAGCGCCCCAGACGATCTTTATCTCGACCATGTCTGTGCCGATGCCGGAAACCACAACGTTGCCCGGACGAGCGTTTTTCTCAGCGGGGTTAGCGTAACGCTCAGCGGTGAGATCAGCGTTCAGAAGAACACCGAGGTAGTGCTCTGTCGGGTAAGCGTGAGATTCTTCAGAGGTGATCTCGATCGGCCATGCGGTCGAACCCGTGGGCTTAACCTTCATCGTAACGGTGACGGATTCAGCACCCTTGAGGTCGACGTCGGACGTGAAGTAGGATTCCGCGCCGAGCGTGACAGCACCGTCAGCATACGTGAAGTTTTCACCGTTTTCGGTAAGACCTGCGTCAGCCTTGCCTTCGTCGAACGTGTATGTAGCGACTACAGTGTCCTCTGCAAATGCCACAGACGCGAACGTTGCCATCATGGCTGCAACCATGACGAGCGCGAGAAACTTTCTCATTGTTTTTTTCCTCCATATGAGATTTTTTCAGATACACATGATATCTTATCTATGAGTATAATCGCAAATTGCAGACTTGTCAAGTGGAATTGAGGAAATTTTTGAACAAAGTGTGAACTATTTTCCGTCCTTTTGAGTCGACGCTTGTCGAAGATAACGAAAAAAGCGCCGCGGCGGCGCTCTTTTCGAAAAAGGAGAACAATAATGAAAAAAACTGACGCAAGAACACTGTCATGCCTGCGCATATTAGATTATATCATAACGCAACAGTCTTGTCAAGTGCTTTAATAAAGGAAGTTTTATCCGAAACGTACTTTTTTCAAAAGCGGCGCGTCATAAATGAAGGATGTTCTCTCTCACGCGCTCAGGCGACAGCTCCCGCGACTTGTAAATAAAGTAAACAAACGCGCAGATCCCGACGGCGGCGGTCAGCGCGATCTCCGGCGCGGTCCAGATCCTGCCGTGACCGAGCCTTTCGACGCAGCAGCCGCCGAAATCGTAGACGGCGTGTATGAGCGCGCACGACCACAGCGACCCGCCGAGCATGTACACGAGCGAGCACATGCCTCCTATCAGCGTCGAGTACGACACCTGCAAAAGCGTCGCGCCGACGCCCGCGCCGGCGATGATGTTGAAAAGATGCGCACAGCCGAAGAGTGCGGACGTGGCAAGCGCCGTGATGAACAGTCCGCGCTTTGTGTTGCCGTGCGTCTCCGCGACGGCGGGTAACAGTATGCCGCGGAACGCTGTCTCCTCGAATATGCCGATGAACGCACATTCGACCGCCAGCTTTGCGATGTCAACGGTGCCTGCGTCTATCGCGGCGTCGCCCGCGATGAGCGGTATGAGCGGGAAATTGTTGACGGCGACGGCGAGCGCCGGCACAATTACGGCGGCGCGGCTGCATACATTTCCGAACCCGCGCGTACCGTAGCCGAGGTAGACGATGATGCCGCAGAATGCGGCACAGCCGCATATGCGCGTCACCGTCAGCGCGTCCGGGTCGGCGGCGTCAAAGCCGGCGATCCCCGCAATAAAAAGCGCGATGAGCGCCGCGACAGACGCTATCGCGGCTGCGAGTCCGAGCTTGCGCCGCCTCATGCTTCGCCGCCCGCTTTCTTTTCCGACTTTTTTGCCGCGTCAAAGACTATGAACGCGACGCCTGCGAGCGCAAATACAATCGCCGTCAGCTGCGACGGCGTCAGCCACGGTATCGGCGAGGCACCCCTGTCGTCGGCGCGTGCGTATTCGATGAAGAATCTCCACACGCCGTACGCGATAAGGTACTGCGACACCGCGCCTTTGCCGTGCATCGTGCGGTACAGAAGCAGCGCCGACAGCGCGATCAGGAACAATGCCTCGAAAAGCTGCGTCGGAACCACCTTCACTCCGAGTTCGGGGCAATAGACCCCGTACCACGCGTCGGTCACTTTCCCGTGGCAGCAGCCCGCGAAAAGGCAGCCGAATCTGCCGACCGCGTGCGCCGCGCATACGCAGCATGACGCGATATCGCACATCGTGCGCAGCGCCCTTATATGTTCACGGGTTTTGAATATGCGTCCGCCGACAGCGAAGTACATCAAAAGGAAACCGAGGATGCCGCCTATTATGCCGCCGTAAAAAGTCATGCCCGTGCCGAGGCGGAACGTCCCCGTCTCCATGTAGTCGTACCACGACTGGAAAAGGATAGAGGAGACGTATCCGACCGCTATCGCGAACACGGCGCAGAAAAGCGAGAAATTGTAAAGCCGCGCCTTAAATCCGAGCTTGTCGCACAGTATGCGCAGGACAAAAAGCGCGCAAATGAGCGCCAAAGCGTAGAATATTTCGTAAAGCCCGATGCCGGGGATTATATCGTACGGGTACACGGTCGCCCTCCTTTTGAAGGTATCATCACTGCTTTATTATGATACACCATTCCGCGCGATTTTGCAAGCGCGGTAAATGTATTATGCCGCCGCAAATGAAAACCGCGCCGTCAACCCATGCGGATGCGGCGCGTAATATAAAAAATCAGCCGCCGCACGCGTTATCCGTACTGTGACGCGGCAGTCAGCCTTTATCTCAACTGTGTCGGGCGGAGCGTTTCATTTTTCATGAAACGCTCCGCACCCGCACATACTTTTGTTTAATTGTTTGCGTTTACTCCGAGAATCCTGCCTCGACAAGCGCTGTAAGTCCCGAAATGGCGTCGTCTTCATCCGAACCGGTTGCCGTGAGCGTTATCTCCGAGTTCTGATGAATACCGAGCGAAAGCACTCCGAGAAGGCTTTTCGCGTTGACCTTTCCTCCGTCGCACTCGATAGTGATCGTGCTCAAATAACTGTTCGCCTTCTGGATAAAGTACGTTGCCGGTCTTGCGTGAAGCCCGACCGCATTCTCAACCTTCAAAGTGCGAGATACCATATATCCTCCGAGTAATCGCGTGCGTGAGCGTCCGCGCCCCGCCGCTGTGATTCGTTAGTTAATATTATATCAAAACGGCATATTAAAATCAATAGTACATATTCATGTATTTTTCTTTCCGCAAGCGTTCATTTTGGTCGATTTTTTATGATATTAAATCGTTTTCGACAGCCGTGACCTCGAGTATGAGCGCGGTGACGCGTATGCCCTCCGACGACAGCTCGACCTCTGCGCCCGGCAGCATCGGCTCGCGGCCGCCGAGCATGTATATCCCGTCCCTGTACCAGCCCGAGACGATAAGCGTGCATCTTACGTCCTTTTTGCCGTTTTCCTCGTCGTCGTACGATATATAAAGCTCGCCGTTCTCGTCCTCGTCGTAATTTTCGGCGGGACGTATAGTCGTATCGAGTATCTCGCCCGTCTCGCCCGATTTGCCGACCGTGAATTCGGCGCCGTCCGTGAAGTAATCGGCGGACGTATTTTCAATGCTCGTGACGAGCACATGCACCGCCGCCGACACCCTCTCCGGCGTAGTCGCGAGTATGCCGTTTCTGCCGGTCAGGATATAACGTCCGACGATGCCCGCCGCGCACGCCAAGACAAGCACTATTATGAAGACGTCCATGACGCCGAACTTCGTCTTTTTTATATTCATGCGCACCTCCACGGCATCACTTTTTCACGCTGATGCAGACGCATTTGAAATAAAGTCCCGGCGTATACAGCTCGTATTCGCCCTCGACGTATATCTCGGACCCGGCGACGACGCCGTCGCCGGTCGCCTGCGCTTCTATCGTTATATAGAGGTCGGAGCATCCCGGCATCGTCTGTCCGCTCGGCAGAACAGACGTGCGCGCCTCGTACGCCGTCACGCGTCCCATATATTCGCCCTCCATCGAGTAGACCTCGTCGCCGTTCGCTATCCTGTCCGACAGCTCAGAGCGCACCGATGACACTTTAACGACGTAGTCGATCTCGTATGTGTCGGCTTGCGTATTCGCGAAAGCGGTGCGGTAAATGAGATATCCGAAAAGGATAAGGCTCACGAGTATTATCACGTCGACGACCGTTATGACGCGCTTATTTTCCCTTTTCATTCGTCCGCTCCTTTCCCGCCTTTGCGATCACTATGTCGGCTGACGCCGACCCGGCGTCGCCCGTTATCTTCGTCCGCGGCGGCGACGGCGCACATCTCACGGAACCGCGCTGCGGATACGCCGACGACGCGGCGGCGAACATCCAGAACAGTAAAAACATCCTCTCGTCTACCCATATGCAGTTCGAGAATCCGGAAAACAGCGCCGCGCACATTCCCGCCGCGAGCGCGCCCGAGCAGAGCCGTTTTTCTCTGTCGACGCCGTAGCGCGAGCCCGACATAGTTTTTATCAGTATGAATATCACCGCGAAAAGGAAGCAGAGAAGTCCCGCCGCGCCGAGTTCGACGCCGATCTGTATATAGAGGCTCTGCGCGTTCGTCGCGGACGCGCCGACAGACGTCGCGTTGTCGTAAACCGTTTCAAATACGCCGTCCGCGCTGCCTATGCCGCCGAGCGCGTTGTCGGCGAATATGCGTCCCGACACGCCTCTTATATACGCGCGCCGTCTCGTCACGACGCCCGACACGTCGAGCAGCGCCGCCCATGAACGCGGCATGACAATCACCGCGAGCGGCGCGAGCACCGTAGCCGCAAGCGGCAGCACGACGAATCTCGCGTCGACGGTTATGAGCATTACCGCGACGCCGACGAGCACTCCCATCCACAGTCCGCGCGACATCGTCATGACCGACGCCGTTATTACGAGCGCGGAGAAAACTATCATGTTGAACCGTCCGCCGCCCCTGCCGCGCCGCAGCACGTACGCGATCATGACGGGTATTATCATCGCGAGGTAGTACGACGACACGGCGGCGCAGTCGAACATCTGCGCGCACCATGACGCCATGTTGGCTATCACCGTCGATGACGCCGTCGATGACAGCGACGATATATTGTCGGCGAGCGGCGACGCTATGCTTATGACCGCGAGCGCGGAGCCGCCGAACAGAAGCGCGCGTATCAGCTTAGGCCGCCACGAGTCGCTGCCGAACAGGCATACGACGGGAAAATATATGAACATGTATACGATGCGCCTTACGTTCACGCAGTAACCGGCGCCTGCGCCGTAATGCACGAGCTGTCCGAAAATGAGAAGTATAAAGAACACGAGCGTCAGCGTTTCGGCGGCGCCGAGGCGCAGCGTCCGTCTGCCGCACATGAGCTTGACGAGATACGAAAACGACGTTGCGAGTATGAGCGTCCCTATCGCCGCGTCCGATAAGAACGGGAAAAGTGCGAATATCAGTATCACGCCCGTTTCGGGTCTTGACATGACCGTCATCATCACGACGGCGGTCACGATGAAGCCTATGACTGCCCCCGCCGGGAAATAGAACGTGAACAGTCCCGATATCATGCCGAACAAAAACGCCATATCGAGCCTTTGGCGCGCGCGCCTTTCGACCGACGCGTCCTGACGCTCGAAGCCGAGCATATCGAACGCTATATACGACGCGGCGCGGCTGCTGCATACCGCAGTCGCGAGCGGTTTTCCCGATGCCAAAAGCGGCATCGACACGACGGCAGCGAGCACGCCCGTGACGAGGTCATCGAGGTCCGCCGTTATCGTCGTTGCGACAGCCTTTATCGCAAACACTATCGCCGCGTACAGTCCGAACGATAAAAGGAACACGCCGTATGTCCGCACCGTCAGCCACGGCAGCGACGATATCAACGAGCGGAACGCACCGAGTATCGCGCTGTTCTCCATCGACCTCGCGACCGCGCGCCGCACTCCCGACGCTGCCCTCGACGTCCGCACATCGGAGAATTCTTCGGCGAAAAATCCGCCGTCGAAGCTGTCCTCGATTTTGTCATAGGAGGTGAAAAAGCGCCCGAAAAAGCCGTCGGACAAACTATTTGCGGCTCGGTCTTTTGATTTCATGCGCTCCCCCTCCTTTTTCGGTGTAGATTTCTTTTGTAAATTTTTTACTTGCGTTTATTTTTCGTCCGCGTCCTTTATCAGGTCGGGACGGCGCTCCCGCGTCGTGCGCAGAGACTCGGCGCGCCGCCAGTCGTCGATGTTTTGTGATGTCCCGACAGAAGCACCTCCGGGACCTCGCGTCCGCGGAACACGCGCGGCTTTGTGTACTGCGGATATTCAAGCAGCCCGTCAGACAAGCTCTCGGACTCGTAACATTCGGGCGCCGACAGCACGCCGTCTACGAGTCTGCCCACGGCGTCCACTATCATGCACGCCGGCAGCTCGCCGCCCGTCAGAACGTAGTCGCCGACGGATATATACTCGTCCGCGACGATGTCGAGGGCGCGCTGGTCAATGCCCTCGTAGTGACCGCACAAAAGAACTACGGCGTCGTATTTTAAGAGCTCCTGCGCCTTTTTTTCGGTGAAAAGCTCGCCCTTCGGCGACATATAGAGCGTTCGGACGCTCGCGCCCTCCGGCATCGACGCCATCACCGCATCGTGGCAGTCGCAGACGGGCTGCGCCGTCATGAGCATTCCCATGCCGCCGCCGTACGGCGTATCGTCGACGCGGCGGTGCTTGTCGAGCGTATAGTCGCGAATGTTGTATACGTTGACCTCGAGCAGTCCCGACGACTGCGCGCGTCCAATTATGCTTTCGCCGAGCACCGTTTTTACCATGTCGGGGAACAGCGTCATTATGTCAAATCTCATTGTTCAGTCAAGCATCCCTTCGATGGGGCGAACTCTGATCTCGTCGTCCGTGATCTCGGTCACGAACTCGGCGACGGCGGGCATCATGCGCTCGCCGTGCGGCGTATCGACGACGTAGATGTCGGACGCGCCCGCGTTATAAACGTCGCGCAGCGTGCCGAGCTCTTCGCCCGTATCGGCGTGTATGAGCGGAAGCCCGATGAGGTCGGCGATGAAGCGGTCGCCGGGCTCCATGAACTGTTCGAGCTCTTCCCTCTCCGCGTAGATGACGGTGCCCTTTAGTGCGACGGCCGCCTCGAGCGTTTCGACGCCGTCGAGCGTCAAAAGCACGAATCCCTTTTGCAGCGACGCATGCGTCACCGCGTACGGCGCGTACGCGTTTTTATTTTTAACATATATATGTGTGAGCGAGGCGAGCACATCGGGCGAGTCGCACTCGCTGCGCGCTCTTACGACCCCGCGCACGCCGTGCGTGTTTATTATCTCCCCGCACCGCAAATACCGTGATTTTTCCATACCGCACCTCATTTGCATAGAGATGTACTCTTAATTACTGCAAGCTTTCGGATAATGCTTCGCTTTCTTTATCGGGATCGTCCCGATAAAATTTTGCCTGATGATCAAACATTTGAGAATACAGCCCGCCCATAGCATAATGCTCATTGTGAGTGCCGTATTCCACGAGTCTGCCCGCGTCAAATACGGCTACCTTGTCGGAAAGCTGTACTGCGGAAAGACGATGTGTGATCAGTATCGCACATTTTCCCTTAATGATCGTGTGAAAATTTGTATAGATCTAATACTCGGCTTCGGGATCGAGCGCGACGGTCGATTCATCAAGCAGAAAAACGCTCCCGCCTTTATAAACTGCTCTCGCCATGGCTATCTTCTGCGCTTCCACGCCGGAGGGAGAAAGACCGTCGTTATATTCCCATTTTAATAGCGGAGTTTCATATTTTTCGGCAGCTTTTCGATTAGTCCTGATAAACCGACGCGCTGACAGATTCCGTCTAATTTTTTCCCGTCCGGTTCGCTGTTCAGAACGATGTTTTCTTTAAGCGATAATGTATACAGGCAAAAATCCTGATATATCGGAGAAAACAACGACTGATATGCGTCATAATCATATTCGTTGATGTTGATCCCGTCCAGTAAGATCTCGCCGTCTGTGGGCATGTACAGACGCGTCAGCAATTTTATGAATGTTGATTTTCCCGAACCATTCGCCCCGACGATACAGAGCTTTTCCCGACCGCTGACGGTCAGCGAGAGATCCTTCAGCTCATAGCTGTCGCTTCCCGGATAGCGGAATGAAACATTTTTGAATTCGATTGCAGAGTGTTCGTCAAAATGCGGAATGACCTCGCCGCGCCGCAGCTTGCTGGAGCGAATTCAACGCGGCGCCGACCAAGGCGCTGTTTTCCTCTGCTTTTGTGGTTTTTCCTCCCGTTTCATTGACTTTTTCCGCCTTGAGGAGGATAGGGATCATGATGTTGAACGGCAGGCGAAGCAGCTGCGTAAAATATATGACCGTCCCTCCCGCTCCTTCCACAGCCGGCAGACCATATACTTTGTTTTATAAAACGTGTGAGGAATTTTGCCGAAAAAACCTTTTGCTTTTTCTATGAAAGCCATTTTTCACTCCTCACATATGAATACGGTCTGCTTGATACTGCACACAAACATTTCGCTTACGTCTCTATATTTTAGCATATATTGATTTGAATTACAACAAGGGGAGAGAGAAAACTTTTAAGGAAATTGTATAGTTACAATAGATGGAACAAACAATACGACGGGAGCAAAGAATCGCTTACGCCAAAATCACACAAACCGCATACGCCTCATCCTAACGCACATACGGAGCAGGAACTGAAGTGGGTCGAAGATTATTTCTGTCTGTGAGCTTTACGGAAAGCAGCGTGAACTCGGCGGGCGCTGACGCGGGGTTTTGGGGGGTATTTCGTTCTCGCGCCATCTCCGTCCCCCAAAAATTTATTCTCTCTTCCGCTATTTTTCCTACTGTTCTCGATCTCACATCATCGACAAATACACAAAACACGATAATATTTTCATATATTTATGCTTTACGCGGCTTGAGCTGTGATGCTTTTTTCCCGCAAAGCTGAAAGTGCGGCGCTTTGCGCCACGGGCGCAAATAATTATCACACCAAATTGTGACAAACTGTTGACAAACGGCTCGTACAGTGATATCATATACAGTTGATGTATGGCGATATCTTCACGACTTCGGAAGTATGGCAGTATATTATTGAAGATATTGCGCTTTGAGGGGACTTTTTTGAAAAAAGTCCCTTATCTGCGAAAAAATTTTGGAACACGCGCAATAAAACGGCGCCCCCGTGCATTATTATAGTGAAAGGAGACGATGGCGGATGCTTTTATTTACACTCACAGCTGTTACGGCGCAGAGAATACCTGATGCGCCGTCGGACGTACTCAACGGACTTATCGCCGAGGTGGCGGCGGGAAACATCGACTCGCTCGGCGAGATATACTCGCTGACGCGTTCGAGCGTATACGGCTATGCGCTCTCGATAGTGAAGAATCACTCCGACGCGGAGGACGTCACGCACGACGCGTATGTCGCGATAGCGACGTCGGCGCTGTCGTATACACCATCGGACAAGCCGATGGCGTGGATACTCACTATCGCGAAGAATCTCGCTTTGATGACGCTGAGAAAAAGACGCGAGCGCGAGCTCGACGAGGCGGAGGTCGCGGCAATTCCGGACACGCTCGACATTCTGCCCGCCGACAAGATGGTACTGAGAGAGTGTATAGAACGGCTGTCCGACGACGAGCGCGAGATAGTCATGCTGCACGCCGTCACCGGCTACAAGCACCGCGAGATCGCGGAATTTCTCGACATGCCGCTTGCAACGGTCTTGTCAAAATACAGCCGTGCGATAAAGAAGCTGCGCGCGGCGCTTACGGAAGAATAGAGAAACGACAAAGGAGGTATCGGAAATGAAGAAAACAACGAAGAATGAAGAGATGACGGTAAACGCAAGAGTGAGGACCGCGGTCGAAAACGCGGCTCCGAACGACGCCGCGTCCGTGATAAACGACGTAAAGGCGGGTCAGAGCGTCATGGTCGAGACGCAGACGAAGAAAACGAAGCGCCGCGGCGCATGGCGCGCCGTCGTTGCGGCGGCTCTCGCGCTCGTCCTTATGGGCGGCGCGTTCGCGGGCGGCATGTACTTCTCCGACGCGCGCGTCGCCTCGATAGTGGCGCTCGACGTCAACCCGAGCATAGAGATAAGCGTGAACAAGAAGGAGCGCGTGCTCGATGTGAGAGCGCTCAACGACGACGCAGCAGCCATAATCGGCGACATGGATTTCAAGGGCAGCACGCTTGACGTGACCGTCAACGCCCTCGTCGGCGCGATGGTGCGCGAAGGGTACCTCTCCGACATCGCAAATTCGATACTCGTCTCCGTCGACGGCGGCGGCGACGAATACGCATCGCGTCTGCGCGAGCACGTTTCAAATCTAATAGGCGCGATGTTCGACGGCGCCGTCATGACGCAGACAGTGACGCCCGACAAGGAGCTCGACGCGCTCGCCGACAAGTACGGCATCACGAAGGGCAAGGCGCGTCTGATCGCTGAGATCACGACGCAGAATCCGCGCCACACGTTCGAGGAGCTCGTCGCGCTGTCGATAAACGAGCTCAACCTCATAAGGACTACGGGCGCGGCGGGCGCGGAAAACAGCGGCTCGAGCCGCCCCGACGACATCGTATCGCAGGGGACGCCGAGCGCGGGCGCCTACATCGGCGCCGACAAGGCATACGAGAACGCGCTCGCTCACGCAGCGTCGAATTACGGCGCTGTCACCGATGCGGCTGCTTTGATAAAGGCTCCGCTCGACTACGAGCACGGCGTGATGGTGTACGAGCTTGAATTTTACGCATACAGCGCGGACGGCGAGCATTTCGAATTCGAGTATGACGTAAACGCGAAAACGGGCGAGATCGTCGGATTCGAGTGCGAGCTTGCGGACAAGGGCGACTCCGGTATATATCAGCCGCCCGTCGTATCGGGATCGTCTGTACCGGAATCCGAAGCTAAAGCGACGGCGCTGTCACATGCGGGCGTCAAGGAGTCCGACATATACGCATACACTTGCAAACGCGACTTCGAGAACGGCGTTGAGGTATACGAGATAGACTTCAAGTGCGCGGGATATGAGTACGACTATGAAATCGCAGTCGCTACCGGTGCGATAGTAAAGTCGAACAAGGAAGTCGACGACGATTACCGTGCGCCCGAGACGACGAAAGCTCCCGAGACTACGGCTGCTCCGTCAACGTCTGTGACCGAAGCCGAGGCAAAAGCAACGGCTCTCAAACACGCGGGTGTGAACGAGTCCGACATATACACATACACGTGCAAGCGCGACTTCGAAAACGGCGTCGAGGTGTACGAGATAGATTTCAAGTGCGCGGGATATGAGTACGATTATGAAATTGCAGTCGCGACGGGCAAGATAGTGAAGTCGAACAAGGAAGTCGACGACGACTACCGCGCGCTGGAAACAACGAAAGCTCCCGAAACTACGGCGGCTCCGTCCACGGCTGTGACCGAAGCCGAGGCAAAGGCGACGGCGCTCGCACACGCAGGCGTCAAGGAATCCGCAATATACGCGTACACGTGCAAGCGCGATTTCGAGAACGGCGTCGAGGTGTACGAGATAGATTTCAAATGCGCGGGTTATGAGTACGATTATGAAATTGCCATCGCGACGGGCAAGATAGTGAAGTCGAATAAAGAAGTCGACGACGATTACCGTGCGCCGGAAACAACAAAAGCGCCCGAGACTACGGCTGCTCCGTCAACGTCTGTGACCGAGGCTGAAGCAAAAGCGGCAGCGCTGTCACATGCGGGAGTGAAGGAGTCCGACATATACGCATACACGTGCAAGCGCGACTTCGAGAACGGCGTCGAGGTGTACGAGATCGACTTCAAGTGCGCGGGTTATGAGTACGATTATGAAATTGCCATCGCGACGGGAAAGATAGTGAAGTCGAACAAGGAAGTTGACGACGATTACCATCACGACGAGCATGACGACCACAACACCTCCGGCTCCGCGTCCGTCACCGCCGAACAAGCGAAGTCGATAGCTCTCACACATGCAAACGTCGACGCGGGCAGCATCTACGACTACGAGTGCGAGCTCGACCGCGAGCACGGCACAGACGTTTACGAGATCAGCTTCAAGTCGGGCAGATACGAGTACGAGTACGAGATCAACGCATCTACCGGCGCGATCATCAAGTCCGACCGCGAGATCGACGATTGAGACAAAGTTACAGCAGGCGAAGGAGCGGCTTTATAAAGCCGCTCCCTCTGCTATATATTCTTGCAAGCGCTGACGAACTATATCACAGCGCTTGATAAAATATCAAGGAATGATATGTGGACAACGTCCGCATTTTTTATATAATCGAATCGTAAGCTGCACGGCGGAATAAAACATGGGAGAAATTCATATGAGACTTGAGATATCACAGAATCTGCGGAGGCTGCGTCGCGGACGCGGACTAAGTCAGGAGCGGCTCGGGGAACTGCTCGGCGTCACGACGCAGTCGATAAGCCACTGGGAGTGCGGCGTCGCGTATCCTGACCTTGAAACAGTGCCGCTTCTAGCGGGATTTTTCGGCGTCAGCACAGATGAGCTGCTCGGCGTCGCCGGGACATGCGCGGAAACGCGGAAGGAGCAGTACAGGCGCAGGCTCGACACGTCGTCGGGGGACGAGCGCATCGCGCTTCTGCGCGACGCGAGGCGTGAATTTCCGCGCGATCTCGAGTTCGCGCGCCTTTTGTGCGACGCGCTCGACGGCGCCGGCGGCTATGATAACGAGATATTGCGCACATGCTTCGACGCGCTCGACGTTTGTACGGACGGATTTCTGCGCGCCGTATTCACCGAATACATCGCCGTGTACGAGAATGAAAACGACGTTTACGGCTTTCTCGACCGCGTCGTGACCGACCGCGACACGCGCTCGAACAAGCTGCTCGAGCTGCGTTACGACAAGCGCGGCGAGCGCGAGCTGTGGCTGTCGACGTCGCAGTTCAACACGGCGCGCGACACCGAGACGCTTCTGTTCCGCGATCCGATGAAAAACGAGGACCCGATCCGCCGTCACCGCGCGAATCTCGAATATCTGAACATGATCTCGGGCGTGGACGAGGAAAAGCGCCGCCGTTTCCCCGTGCTCGGCGACGGCGTCGTCGACATGTGGGTCGACGTGAGAGCGTATAACGGGTTCTGCCTCGGCTGCCGACTTGCCGAGGCGGGCGACACGGACGGTGCGCTCGACGCGCTCGAAGAGACGGCGGAGGTATTCGCACGTTTCCGTCGGCTTCCTGACGGCGCGGTGCTGTCGTACCGCACCGACATCGAGGGACGTCTTGACGTGAGGGTATCGACGGACGCGGACGGCGTGCGCCGCGCGTCGTTTCTGCACCGCGTCGGCATAGGCAAGCCCGGCGAGCCGGAGCGGCTGCCCGTGTGGCACCCCGACTTCGGTCTGCACCTTTTCTGCGACGAGGATTGGCACATGTATAGGCGGCTCGGCGACCTCGCGCATCATCCGCGTTATCGTGCGTGCATCGAGAAGATAAAAGGGTGACGTGCGGCGACACTGCGGGCGTTTGACAGACCGCTCCGTTTATGTTACAATAACCCCGACGGGACGCGGAGCGTCAACGTCGATAAAACAAACGCGGAGGCACAGTATGAACGAGAACGGCAAAATGCGCATATTCTTCCTCGACGCGGGACGAAAATATTTCTCCCCGTCAGCAATACAAAAAATACTCGACTCGATGAAAAGCGCGCGCTTTACGCATCTGATACTGTACGTCTCCGACAATCAGGGGTTCCGTCTGCGCTTGCGCGACATGACGCTCACGACCGAATACGGAACCTATGACCTCGCGCCCGCGCTCGGCGACGGCTACCGCGACGGCATCATGACGCCCGACGGCTCAAATTCGTACCTGACCGCCGACGATATCGAGAGCATCTGCTCGTACGCGTCCAAAAGCGGCATTGAACTTATTCCGTCCGTCAATATGCCCGGCCACCTCGGCGCGATACTCGAGCACTTTCCCCATCTGCGCTTCGGCGGCTCACGCAGCTCGATAGATTTGCAAAACCCCGAGGCTGTCGCATTCGCGCACGCGCTGCTTGGAAAATATGCCGCCTGTTTCGCGTCGCTCGGCTGCAAGTATTTCCATTTCGGCGCGGACGAGTACGCCAACGACACGGGCACCATGGGATTTTCACGCATCTACGGCGACGGCACGATGAGGGATTTCGTGCAGTTCGTCAACAAATGCGCCGAGATAATAAAGTCGCACAGAATGACGCCGATGTGCTTCAACGACGGCATTTACTATGCCGACGACGCCGACAAATACGGCAAGATCGACAGCGACGTCATCGTCACATACTGGAGCCGCGGCTGGTGCGGCTACGACCTCGCCGCGCCGGAAACGCTTGCAAACAATGGCTTTCGGCTCGTCAACGCGAACGCGGACTATTATTGGGTGCTCGGCAGACCGGACTGGCAGCTCGACGCAAAAAAGGCGGCGGCGTTTGACGCGTCTGTGTTCAACGGCGGCATCACGGCGCCGTCTGTCGGGTCGATGCTGTGCGTATGGTGCGACCGCGCTGACACGGACGGTACAGACGGCGGCGACGCTGTCGCATCTGCGATAGCGCCCGTCATAGCCGCGTTCGGCGGATAATGCGTAAAGGGGGACTGCGTCCCCCTTTTTTGATCTGCCTTTAATATAAACTGTTCAAATAAAAGCGCAACGAGCCGGAGGCTTCCCAGCTTCACGTTCGCGCACCTTGCTCGTGCGATGACGGCGCGTCCAGCGTCGAACGCAGACACGACGTTCCGACGGCGATATCGCCACGTCGCGAGGGAGCTGTTATGCCAAAGCGATAACGCGGTCTGCGCCCCGAAATCTTTCTTGCCGCCGATTCAATCACATCGACGCCACACGGGAGCCTCTTTCGGGTTCGACAAGGGGGACTTTCTTGCGAGAAAGTCCCCCTTGTCAAAAACCTATTCGTAGGTGTGAAAGACGTCACCACGTCAGGTGAACAAAGGTAGCTGCCGGTGGGAGCGCACCGCATAAAAATCCGCGGTGAGCGGAGATGTCAGCGTTGGACACGGGCTATCGGTGACACGAAAAGCAAAAAAAATAATACATAAATTTGTGAAAAGCACTTGACAAACCGCAAATTTTGTGGTATAATATAGGCAGTTAAGGGAAAGAGGTGTTCATAGATTGAGCGGGGGAGTCTGCGAACAGCTCCCTCGCGGCATGGCGATTGCGCCGTCCAAACGTCGTGTCTCCGTTGGACGATGGCAGCGCCGTCCAGCGCACGAGCGCGGTACGTGAACGTGAAGCTGCGAAGCCGGTATCTCCTCACTACGTTCGGAGCTACTACACGTTTCCGCTTCGCGGAAAGTGTGGTGAAGCCGGTTCTGCGGCGGATTTGCTCACATAAAATGTGAAGAAAATACAAAAGGGAGGATTTCTCCTCCCTTTTGCCCGACTTTCGTCAGCTTGCTTTTTCTTCTTTGCTAATGATCTCTTTGCCGTCGTAGTGACCGCACGCCTTGCAGACGCGGTGGTCAAGGTTGTATTCGCCGCAGTTCGGGCATTTTACCATGTTCGGCGCCGTCATCTTGCTGTTGCTCGCGCGTCTTTTATCTCTGCGGGCTTTCGATACTTTCCTCTTCGGTACTGCCATGATGCTACCTCCTTCTTGCGGGCACGCCGTTTACCGCCGCGCCGTTTATGTTATTTTTTATTTTCATCGTTATCCTGTTCCAAAAGACCCATAAGTCCCTGCCATCTCGGGTCGACCTCGCGACCGCGTTTTTCTGCGCAGTCGCAGCTCTCGCGGTTGAGATTGACGCCGCAGTCGGGACACACGCCCCGGCAGTCCTCGCGGCACAGCATCCGCGACGGGAACGCGAGCATGAGCTCCTCGGCAACATCGAAGTCGAGATCGAGCGCGCCGTCGACGGCGATGAAGTAGTCGTCGGCGTTCTCGTCCGAGACGAAGCCCTCCTCTCCCACGAGACGTTCGAGCGACGTCTCGGCGTTGCCGTTTATCTCGTCGGCGCATCTGTCGCACTCGGCTTTATAGTCGACGTTCGCCGTCAGCACAAGATGCAGACACGAGCCCGAATCTGATATCGTGCCGTTTACTCGTATCGGCGAGGTCAGCGCAACTCCGTCGGGTGGCAGCGGCATGTCGCCGCCGTCGGCGTCTATCTCGTATGAGAACGGCATTTTGCGCACCTTGCCCGACAGTACGGGAGTTATGTCAAGTTTCAATCGTCAGCCTCCATCGGAACAGCAAAAGCTATTATATAGCACGCTTCTGCTTTTGTCAAGAGAGATATTAAAAAATTTACATTCTTTTTGTATAGTTACAATAGAAGTGAGACTAAAAAAGGGATAGAAAAAGTGATCGAGATCTGATAGAATAAGTTCACCCACAAACCAAGGCTAACAGAAAGGACTCGATCACTTTCATGAGTAATTGTAACACAACAAAGAGATATTGTCCACACCTTTTGACGACAAAAATAAACTCGGTCGAGCTGTACCGGCAAACAAAAGATATAGATCTTGTATGTCGGAGGTATCATATATCGAAAGCGTCTCTGATGAGATGGAACAAACGATACGACGGGAGCAAAGAATCGCTTACGCCAAAATCACACAAACCGCATACGCCTCATCCTAACGCACATACGGAGCGTGATTTTATGAGCGGTTTGCCATAAAACCACCGGCTGTTATACTTGTTTTGGGTTCTATCCCAAATTTTGTGTAAACACCCCATCATGGCATAATGCGTGTCTTGCGAGCGGTCGGCGGAACAAGTTCTGTCGACCGCTCTATCAACAATACAAGCGGAAATCGGGACGCGTGTCAAGGGCGGCGGCTTGCCGCCGTTCATTTTACCCTTG
>CANPXS010000034.1 GCA_947586625.1 uncultured Clostridia bacterium
GACGTCCGAGCTCGCCGAGCTTAGACTTGTCGTTCGAGTCACGGTCTACGCCGAAGCTCCATCCGAGCGAGCCGTCGCCGGACTCGGTCGTAAGCGCCGACGCGCAATAGTCGCCGTTATTGTTGTAAACGCCCGCCTCGGTGAACACCATCCAGCAGTCGCCGCGGTTCGCGAGCATAGGCGTCGACATCTTCTGCGACAAAACGGAGAGCTGCTCGTATGTGCGCTCCACATATTCGCCCTCATATGTGCCCGTCGGGGCGTAGCCCCACGTTTTCGTCGTCGCGGGCAGCACGTACTCGCTCGCCTCGTCGGTGACGGTGACGGTATCGCCGTCGCCGGCGGTGACGTTTTCGTATTTGTACGCGACGCCGTCGTCGAACACGCGTATCACGAAGTCGAAGCTGCCCGAGCCGTTTTTGAGCGTAAAGCGCTCCTCACGGCAGTTGTTGACCGCCTCTGCAGCGGGACCCGTCACAGTCTTGTACGTTTCGTTTATCTCGCGCACCGACACGGAATCGTCGACGAGCGACAGTCCCGAGACGAGCTCACCCTCGCCCGTCGTTATGCCGAGCGCGGAGCTTTCAATGACGACGGTGTCGCCGCATGTGACGGAGTAGTAGTACCTCGCCTCGCTGTCAGTCCATATGCGGACCTTGTTCGTCCCGTCGGGGGACGCGATCCCGAGGTCGGTGATCTCGGCGAGCTCGATCTCGCCCTTGTAGTGCGTCAGGTCGGACTCGACGACGGGAACCTCAGGTTCCGTTATTATGTCGGCGGCGTCGAAGTCATAGACGTATTCGGCGCCGTCGGGAAGCGCCTTCGCCTCGTCCGCCGTCAGCGCGCGGCGGTATATGCGGAGCATCGAGACGCTGCCGGCAAATTTGGGCGTATCACCGTAGACGGAGTTGCCGACAGACGTGTTTATGTATTGACCGAGTAGGTTTTCGCCGCCGTCAAACGTGCCGAACAGATATTCGAGTGTCGACGAAATGTCGCCGCTGCCGCCATCGGTGACGTCGCGCAGCGCGAATTCTTCGCCGTTTACATATAGAGCGAGCGTGTCGGGGGAAACGGTCAGAACGACGTCGACCCATTCGCCCTTCGGGAGCGCGGACGCGCTCTTTCCTGAGTAGCGCGTCTTGTGACCGTTCGGCTCCGCGTACGCCTTGTCGTCGCCGGCGCCGCCGTTGTTGTACGTCGCTATCGGATTGTATGCGCCGTTTATTGTGCGTCCGCCCGCGTATACGCGGACCTCGCCGCCTACGGAGACCGATATCTCGGGCGCGTCGCGCCACTGCGTGTCGCCGACGCCGTTGCCGCAGAGGTTGGTTTGGAATACTTTCGCGCCGTCGTCGCAGCCGCTGTCGATTTTGACGCGGAGCGCGGCGGTGAAGCCGTCGGCGCCGTCCCATACGTCGGTCGGCAGCGACATATTGCCGCCGTCGAGCGTGAGCACGTTTTTCTTCTCGCCCTCGTCGAACGCGACGGAAATACTGCGGTCGTTGAGGACTGCCGCGCCGTCATTGCTGCCCGAGCTTTTAACCTCGACTCCGCGCCAGTCGTCGACGGCCGGGAGCTCGCCGGGGTCGCCCGTATAGCCGGAGCCGCCGGTGACGGGCGTATCAGTTTCGGGCGCGGACGTGGACGCGTCCGTTTCGGTGACGCTCGATGTCGGCGTCTCGGTTCCCTGCGCATCGGTCGTGTCGCCGCCGTCCTTGCCGGCGCATCCGGCAAGCGACGTAATGATCATCATCGCCGACAAAAGCAGCGATATAATTCTTACTTTCTTTTCGGTAATCATTTTTCCTCCGCGAAAATGAGTGATTTTCTTCTATGATTTTATCACGTCCGGCGCTCCGACGCAATATAAAATTTGCAGTGAAAATAAAAATTCGCCGCTCTGCCGCGCCGCCGGTGAATTTCCCCCATACTTTTCACGAAGTGAAAATCGCTGCCGACCAAGCTCGGCGACGAGCCGTCAGGCTTCCCAGCTTCACCTACGCGCACCGTACTCGTGCGCTGCGCGGCGCTCCTAGCTTCAAACGGAGACACGACATCTTGACGGCGCACTCGACCCGTCGCGAGGGAGCTGTTCGCAGAAAATAATAACGCGGTGTTCTTTTGGAGAGGGGGTTCGGGGGAGGACCTTTTCTTGCTAAGAAAAGGTCCGCATCCCGTACCGTCTCTTTCTTGCGAGAAAGTCCCCCTTGTCAAAAACCGGTTTGACGGTGTGAAAGACGTCACCACGTCAAGTAGTCAAAGGTAGCTGCCGGTGGGAGCGCACCGCACATTGAACCGCGGTGAGCAGTATCTCCTCACTACGTTCGGAGCTACGACACGTTTTCGCTTCGCGAAAAGTTTGCGCGCTGCCGGCGATGCATTGTTCGATCCGTCGGGTCGTGGTTCGCTTCGCAAAAATAAAATATTTTCACCTTTCATGTTGCTAAATCGCGCCGAAGGTGTATAATATTATATATGCTCAACATAGTTTATTCGGGAGGAGATGATATATTATGCCGGGACCCGGGGGAGGATCGCACGGAGGCGGATTCGGCGGAGGCTCGCACGGCAGCGGGGGCTTCGGCGGGTCGCACAGCGGAGGCTTCGGAGGAGGCTCAAGGAGCGGACCGACAGGACCGCGCAACACAGGGCAGCGCAGGACGGGATTCGGCGGCAGACCGCCGTACGTACCGCCGCCGCGATTCGGCGGATGGCGCCGTCCGTACTATTACGGAGGCGGGACGGGATGCCTCGGCAGCTTTGCCGTGATGATTGTCGTCGCCGTCATAATGTTCATATTCGCGGCGACAGTGCTCATCGGATTTTTGGGTTCGTCGCTCTCGAATATCGCGGGCGGCGGACGCATCGAATACGACGAGGCGAAGATGCAGCGGTACGCGGACAAACAGTACGAGGCGGAGTTCGGCTCGACTTCGTCGTACGAGGACAATCTGCTGATCGTATTTCTTACGAACGAGGACTCGGACGGCTACTACGCGATAGCGTGGGTCGGCGACAACATCAGAGGCGAGATCGCGGACATGTTCGGCGACGAGACGACGGAGTTCGGACGAGCGCTGTTGAGTTCTGTCAACGACACGTATTACGCGTATTCGCTCGACTCAAATCTCGCCTCGGCGATAGACAAGATGACAGACAAGGTCACGTCTCTCGGACTTGACTCGTCGTTCAGAAACGGCGGCGGACATTCGGGCTCGTACTCGTCGCACGTGACTAACAAGACGAAGCTGTCGATAACGGACGCGACAGTCAACGACTCGCTTGAAAACTTCACCGACAAGACGGGTATACCGATAGTCATCGTCGTCGACACGATGCGGTCGGCGTTCGGCGGGACCGTGACGTACGGCGACATGGTGGCACTGTCGATTTCGATAGGCATCGCGGTGCTCGCGGTATATCTGATATACCGCGCGTGCAAAAAGCGCAAGGCGGACACCGCGCAGAGCGGCATTTTCACCGGCGGCACGGGCGTATAAACGCGGATATAATTTTGTCGCACAATATTTTATATGGAAAAGGACGCTTAAGCGTCCTTTTCCTTTCTCATGCAGCCGTATTTCATTCTTGTATGCTGTCGTTTACATTTTGATTTGCCGACGCGACTGTCACGGAGTCTTTTTCCCCGCGCGGTGCGGACGCGCGCGCTTCCGTTTGCGGTGACTCGCGGACGTATGCGGCGCTGTTTTCCGCTCGCCGCCGAGCAGCTCGTCGACGGATATGCCGAGAACACGGCAAAGCTCGCGCAGCTTCGCGATGTCAGGCCTCGAGTATCCGCGTTCCCAATTTGAGACCGACTGAAAGCTCACGCCCATCTCGTCCGCCAGCTCCGCCTGCGTCATATTTTTCGCGACGCGCAACGCTTTTATTTTCGCCGCTATCGCGTTCGTGTCGATCTTATGATAATTCTCCAACCTGTCGATCCTGCTCCTTTATGTATTTACGCTTTCCGAAATCATACCGTTCAAAGTCTCTTTACTTAATAGTGCCGAAAACGTTCCCGAATGCTCGGTCAAAAAGCGATTTTTTGATATTATTTTCGTTTCTGTCAATGACTGCGGAAACGCGGACGCGTGCATTATTTTTCATCCCAGACCGTACGGCGCATACGCGATATGACGGCGTAAAGCTCGTACTTGCGCGGTAGGTCCAAAAACCGCTCGCATGTCGTGAAATACGAGCTGTAAACTGTGTCGAGCCCCTCGCGCGCGATTTTGTCGTAGAGCTCGTCGACGCTGGCGCGAATGTCGACAGTCGCGCCGTTCTGCGTTATCATGAGCTCGCGTAGCATGAAGCCGAGCGCGTCGAGCTGACGCGGCGCGACGATGTCGTGCAGTCCGCGCACGTCTATCTTCTCGTCGCCGATGATGATGAAGCCGAGGTCGGACACCTCGAGCCGTTCGCTCGTCTTGCCGTCGGGGTATGAGGAAAATCCCGACGCGCTGAGCGTCCGCGGCTGCGATATGTCGGCGGGGTCGATATTTTGCGGTGTGATGTGGGACGATATCTCCTTCGCGCGTTCGGTCACGTCGCAGATGCGGTACTCGTCCATCATATATACGCGGTCCGCGACGGCGAGGTATTCGCCGCTGCCGCCTATGACGAGTATCGTCGAGACGCCGTGGAGATGCGACAGCTCCTGCGCGCGGTCGGTGAACGGCGTCAGCGGTTCACGCTTGATGAGGGACTTCATCATGCCGTCGCGTATCATAAAGTTTGTGGCGCTCCTGTCCTCGTCGATGAGGAGCAGACGCGCGCCGCAGTCGACGGCCTCCATGATGTTCGCCGCCTGCGACGTCGAGCCTGACGCGTGGTCGGTGGAGAAGCGCTTCGTGTCGCCGCCGGGCAGCCATTTGACGAACGGCGAGATGTTGACGGAGCGCACGGCTCTGCCGTCCTCGGCGGACACGGTCACGGCGTCGTCGTCGGTTATGACGAGCTCGCGTCCGTCGCCGAGAACGTGATCGTATATGCCTGCGGATATGGCGTCGAGCAGCGTCGACTTGCCCGAGTAGCCGCCGCCCGTGACGACGGTGACGCCGCGCTTTATGCCCATGCCGCGCACGCCGCATACCTCTATTTCATCGTCCGGCACGGACGAAAACGGCACGGCGTCCTCCATCGGAAGATCGGTGCCCTTCGAGCGCGGGAGTATGCTGCCGTTTGCGATGAAGGCGCAGTATTCGGAGCGCTTCAGCCACGCGCGGATCGCGGACTGACGCTGCGACAGCGCGACGGCGGCGAACAGTCCAGTCGGGTCGAAGAACGTGACGAACTCGTCGACGGCTTCGGGCAGATCGCGGCACAGCATCTGTATCGTTTTGCGCAGCTTGCGCTTCGGCAGCTGCACCTGCAAGCGTATGCAGAGGCACATCTTCGGCGGGCGCTCGACGCCGTCGTCGATGAGCCACACGGTGTCGCCGTGACCGTATTCGTAGTCGCGGACGGGACAGGGAGCAAAATAGGCGGTGTTGCGTTTGACGACCTCGCCGCCGGGACGGTGAAGATAGTATTTACCGTTTTCGTTGTCCGGGCGGCTGCGGTTGCAGAGTGCGTCGTTGAGTCTGTCGATGTAGGGGGCGAACGCACGCAGACAGTAGTCGGCGGCGGCAGTCGTAACATTGGCGTCGACGATGCCGAGGCTGTCGGCAGGTATATGATACGTCAGCGTCGGTTTGTCCTTTGCGAGCTTGTGCGTCGACGATATTTCGACCGACACATCGCCATGATAGTAGACGTTGTCGCGGTATTCCTCGCCGGACTCGCCTGGCGCGCCGCGGCAGAGGTCGGGCTTGCCGGGCGCACCGTCGGGCGGCAGATACGCTCTCCCTTCGTACATCTCATCATACGTTTTCGTATCGTTCTCCATCTGCAAAAGGTGATATTTCAACCGTTTCAATTCTGTGTCCTCCTCCGTTCCGTTAATAATGTGCTCCGCCGGGACAGAGATCACGACGGTGGGCGCGTCCTGCGCGAGCTTGTGCGTCTGCGTTATGTCAAATCCGTACTCGCCGTGACTGCCCGGGCAGTAGTAGCACGAGTCGTAGACGGTATCCTCCTGCCCCGACGGCAGCACGACGCACATCGTCCCGTTGTACATTTCGGTGTATGTCGCGGTGTCGTTTTCCATTTTCAAGAGCTTGTTTTTTAGTCTCTTCAAATAGGCATCACTCCTTCGTTTTCTGAAATTTGATCTTGATTCTCGACTGCGCCGCCGTGATGCGCACCAAGGCGGTTGACGGCACAGCAAATGTCGAGGGGGCGGATATCCTCGATCCAGTATTCGTCCGGCGACGGAGTACCGCTTTGCGGACCGTCATCGCAAAAAAGACGTTCGCATACGTTTTTCGCCGCGTCGGACAGCCCGAGCATGTAATTTTCCGTGTCCGTAAGATAGCAAAGCAGTGAACGGCGCAGCGCGTTTATCTGCGGCGTTGATGTGAGCGCGGACAGGCGCGAAATATCGGACTTATATCCGCCGACAATAATGCTTCCCCCGTCAGATGTGGACGATGAAAAATCGACTTCCGGATGTTCGGGTCTGTCGAGCCACAGCATTCTTTTGTCCGTCCACGACGCTTTCGGCAGCGTGTCATGTATCGGCGCGTCGACCGCGATGCCGTCAATGTCTTTTGCGACAAAGCGCTCCTCAAGAATAACTGTGTCGGCTAAGGGGAGATAGTCGCTCAACGCTCCGCAGACGAATACCGTCGACGTACCCATATCGGACAGCTCTTTTATTCGGTCGGTAAACGGCGTTATCGGGTCGGTCTTTATTATCTTTCGTATGCCTTGATCGCGGACGAGGAAGTTTGTCGCGCTGCTGTCCTCGTCAATGAGGAGCAGCTTCGAGCCGCCGTATACGGCCTCGACTATATTTGCCGCCTGAGAAACGCTCCCGCTCGCGTGTTCGGTTGAAAAATCGACGGCGTCTTTGCTCGGTGGAATGTTTTTGAAAAACGGCGACAGATCGAGGCGGCTTACGGGACGTCCGTCCTCGGCGTTTACCTTGACGGCGCTTCTGTCCGTTATGACGAGCTCGCGTCCGTCGCCGGCGATGTGGTCGTATACGCCTTCCTCGATTGCGTCGAGCAGCGTCGATTTTCCCGAATACGCGCCGCCCACGATGACGGTTATCCCTCGCTTCAAAAGCATCCCCGTCACGGACGTGCCGTCGTCGAGCTCGATCGTCGATGTCAGCGACATCGGCGACGTAAACCTCACCGCCTGCATGTTCGGAGCGTCGCCGGTCCCCATGCGCGGCAGTATGCTGCCGTTCGCAATGAAGCAGACCGCGTCGTGCGCCTGCATATATTTCCTGATGCTCTTTTGCCTTTTGTAGAGATCGTTTCCTGCTTTATAGTCCTCCGCGTCGATATTATCCGCAGCGTCGCTGACGGCGCGGACTATATCGCCTATGAACCTTGAAAACAGCTTTCCGTTTATCGAATGTATGCCGATGCAGGGGATACGGGCGAGCACGGTCATATTCCACTCTCCCTTTTCGGCGTCGTAAAATGATGCGTTTCTCCTGTTTATCCTGCTGTTATAAGGGCAAAGGAAAAGCCCGCATTGAAGCCGTTTATCTTTTCGATAGTTTTCATATTCGCGGCTCAGCATACGAAGACGCGGCGAGAAGTGTCTGTAAAGATAGTCTTCGGCGAACAACGCATCTTCATCGGGAACGTCTGTCCGCAAAAGGGACGAAGGTACGGATATGACCATTTTCAAAGTCTCATACCGCACGCAGTCATAGCGCAAAAGCGTAATTCCGACGCCGTTATAGTACTCGTACTTTTCATCAAAGCACATGGAGAGATTCACGCGCGACTGCCCGTCGATGGAGCGCAAAAACTTTTTCAGATTATTTATACTGCCCATTATATCGCGCGCCTCCCTGTTTTCGTTTTGTAAAGTTTGTTTTTAAGTTTGTTCAGTGTGCATCACTCCTTCGTTTTGTAAAATTTGTTTTTGATGTGTGAATTTTGTCTTCCGTATCATTTGACGATCACCCCCTTTTTGAAAATAAAAACGCGCCCGAACGGGCGCGATGCGGTATGCATGCAAAACAAAAGCGCGTCCGTTCCCGGACGCGCGTGTTTTGACGCTTATTTATCCCTCTCGGAGGAATATACGCGCTTTGTCCGAAAAACATAACTTTTCATGGCTGTATTCCTCCTCTTGTGAGATTTGATGTATGCGCGGTTTTCGCGCGATGAAAGTATAGCATATGACGCGCCGTCTGTCAAGTCAAAAATTTGAAATTGTCAGACGTCGCCGAACGCACGGGGCTTATTTATCCCAGCGAATGACGCAGACACCGGTCGTAAGTCCGCTGCCGAACGCGCACAAGACGATATTGTCGCCGCGCTTGACGCGTCCCGTGCGGTTGACCTCGTCGATGGCGATAGGCAGACATCCCGCCGACGTATTGCCGTATTCGGCGATGTTGCAGATGTATTTCGATTTGTCTATGTGGAGCTTTTCCTCGGCCGACTTGATTATCCTGTAATTCGCCTGATGGGGGATAACGAGGTCGACGTCGTCCTGCGTAAGTCCCGCGTCCGTTATAGCGCGGTCGATGAGGCGCACCATCGAGCTGACGGCGAACTTATAGACCTCGGCACCGTTCATGTGAAGAACGGGGCGTCCCGTCTCACGTTTGTTCATCGGTGACGTGCTCTCGCCGCGCGGCGCGTAAATTAAATCGGTGTTGCCGAACGCCTCGACGTTTATAGTTTTGAGTCCGTCGCCCTCGCCGAGAACGAGCGCGCCGCCACCGTCGCCGAACAAAACGCACGTGTTTCTGTCAGTCCAGTCCGTCATGGCGGACAGATTGTCGAATCCTACGACGAGCACTTTTTTGACCCTCTTGCGGGCGAAAAATCCGTCTGCGATGTCAAGGGCGTATATGAATCCCGAGCATGCGCCGTTCACGTCGAACGCAGGGCAGTGCGCGCCGAGCTCCTTTTGTATGACGCACGCCTGCGACGGCGTGATGTAGTCGCCGCGCATCGTGGCGCATATTATCAGATCAAGCTCGTCGGCTGTGGTATTCGCGTCTTCGAGCGCGCGCTTCGCTGCCTTGACGGTGAGCTCGGTCATCGATTCGGTCGTCATTATGTGACGGCGCTTGATGCCGGTCCGCGACGTTATCCATTCGTCGCTCGTATCGACCATGGTAGTAAGCTGCTCGTTTGTGAGCACATATTCGGGGACGGCAGAGCCCGTTCCCAGTATGGAAAAACTCATATGTTCGACCTCTCTATTTTCATGGCGAAAGACGCGGCGGTGAGCCGCGTCATTTCGTGTGGAATTATAGCATACAAAAAGGAAAAAGTCAACAGTTTTAACGTCTCCCGATTACGGTGCGCGCGGCGCGTCAATAATTTTCGTGTGCGGTGCGTATAAATACATTAAACGGGGTGACTTTCGTGGATATCGAGCGCAGGAAAAAATTTATCATAAATTCGCTGTGGATAATTTTGTGGTGCGCGGCAGTTTACTTTTTGTTCGGGTATGCGGTAGAGTATCTGTTTCCGTTTATTGCTGCGTTTGCGCTGTCGTCGGCGCTCCGTCCGGCGGCGCTCTTTCTGACGCGCAAAACGAAGCTGAACATGCGTTTGTCGTCGCTGTTTCTGACCGTGCTGTCGCTCGCGTCTGTCGGCGCGATCATTGTCGTCGTCGGCAACGGAACCGTGTCGCTCGTCCGCGCGCAGGTGGCGAAGCTGCCGCAGTTTTACGCGTCGACCGTCGAGCCGATGCTGCGCGACGCGCTCGACTTCATCGAGCGTCACGGCGACGGGATATGGGGCGATTTGTCGGGGCAGCTTTTGTCATACGCGGGGAGCGCGGTGTCGGCGCTGTCGCAAAGGGTGCTGTCTTACGCGTCGGGCGTTGCGATGGCGGTGCCGTCGTTTGCGATAAAGCTCATATTCTTCGCCGCTGCGACGTTTTATTTCACATCGGACAGAGAGGTGATCGCGGGATTTGTGAGGGCGCAGACGGGCGAGCGGATATACGAAAAGCTCGCCGCCGTCAAGCGCGCCGTCGGCGGTATCATCGTAAAATATCTGCGCTCGTACGCGATAATTTTGGCGATGACGTTTGCCGAGTTGACAGCTGCATTTCTGATTTTGCGCGTTCGCGGCGCGGTACCGTTAGCGCTCGCTATCGCGGTATTCGATATACTGCCCGTCGTGGGGACGGGAACTGTGCTTCTGCCGTGGGCGGCGGTCGAGGCAGTCGGCGGCAGATACGGCACGGCGGCGGGGCTTATTTTGTCGTATGCTGTGATATTCGTCGTACGCAACATAGCGGAGCCGAGGATAGTGGGCGGACAGGTCGGGCTCCACCCGCTCGCGGCGCTGTTTTCGATGTTCGTCGGCGTGACGCTGTTCGGTGTGACGGGACTTTTCGCCGTGCCTATCACGCTCGCGCTCGCGGTCGAACTGAACGACGCGGGCATCATACACATCTTCAACACATCGGCGCGGGAGACGGAGGCGTGACGCGCATTATGCACACAGTCGCGTCGTCGTCGCGTCCGTGACGGCGCGCCGATTCGCGGAGTATTGCGTCGGCGGTGTCGCGTATCGGAGACGATGAGCACGAGGCGAGCAGTGAATACAGCCACGCGCAGTCGTCCTCGGCGCGCGTGATGCCGTCGGAGACGAGCACGACGATGTCGCCCTCGTAGAGTGTGATCGTCGTTTCCTCTGCGTCGAGCGTGCGGACGATGCCGACGGGGATAGTTTTCGAGCTGATTTTATAAACGCTGCTGCCGCGCACGACGTATGACGGCGCCGCGCCGCTTTTGATAAATCGCGCCTTGCCGGAGAGAAGGTCGAGGTCAAAGAGGTCGACGGTCGCGGAGCATTCGGACCGCTTTGCGCGCAAGAGACAGTTGAGCATTTTCAGCGTGACCGCGGCGGTGTTGCCCGCCGACATCATTTTTTCGATGAAGAGCGCGCATATTCCCGACGTGAGCGCCGCCTCGCGCCCGCTGCCCATGCCGTCGCTCAGAACGGCGCACCATCTGTCGTCGCGGCATGAAAACCCCAACGCGACGTCGCCGTTTTGATTGCTCTCGTCCTTCTTCGACTGCGCGCGCTCATAGCTGACGGACATCGACGGCACGCTCGTGAGCGTCGCGTTGACATACGGTCCCGACAGCTCGAACGTGGGAGGCGAGAATTCGCCGCCGCAGGCGCGCATCGCGAGCCGCCGCAGGTCGTCGCCGCCGACGTGCAGTCCCGACAGCCTTATGTCGGATATGTATACGGTTCGCTTGCGCTCTCCGAACACGCAGACGCGCCGCGCCGCGATCCTGTTTTCGGACAAAAGCGACGTCATCCTCGCCGAGAGCGCTGAGTTCACGTCGTATTCGCCGCCGCGCTGCGTTATTACGTCGCGCAGAACGGCGGACATCGCGCTGTAATCGAGCGCCATCACCTCCGTCTTATCGCGGTCGATGAGGCTTTCGAGCAGTCGCGCATAGCCGAGCGTCAGCCTGTCGGCGACGCGGTCGGGCTGTGAGCAGTACATGGAAAACGCGTCGGGCACGTCGCCGCGTCCGAGCGCGCCGCGTTCGTGCAGCGTCGAAGCAATCTTTGATATCGCGTCCGACATCTCGGCGTCGTGCTCGACCCAGCAGCCGTCGCGACGGCGGCAGTGACGGCAAAACGACGATATCGCATTGTCGCACGCCTCGCGTATATCATAAAGACTCGGGCGGCGCAGCTTGTCGGAAAGTCGGAACAGCATGTCGGACATGCCGGAGAACGCGTTCGCCTCGGCTTCGATCTGCGCGTCCGTTTCGGCGGTACGCGACTTTTCGGCGGCGAGGAGCGCCTCGTGCGGCAGCGCATCGTCGGCGCGACGTGACGCGGGGAGCGTCACGATCCCGAACGCATATGCGGTCGAGACCGCGATGCCGCTTATTATGAGCTCGGGCGAATATGTGAGCGCCGACGCGTAGCCGCCCGCGTACACGGTCCACGAAAGCGACGCCATTACGGCGGCGGATACGGCGATATAGCGCGATGCGCGGCAGAGGACGCCGGCGGCGAACGCGGAGAGGGCGTATATCGGCACGAGCGCGACGGGCAGCGACAGTCCGCAGAACAGTCCGAGCACGATGCCCTTGACGGTCCCGCGCTTCACGGTCACAAATTGCGTCAGAATGAACGACGCGAGCACGGACAAATCTACCGAGAACGGCGCGATTCCGCGAAGCGAGAAAACGACCGATACGGCGATCGCTCCCGCGCCCGCTTCGCGGTAAACGGACGTGACGTCGTCAGATCCCGGCGACATGACGCCGTGGTATAGAAACGTGAGCGCCGGAGTCGCGGTGCAGTAGAGGGCGAACGCGCCAAGGGAGGCGAGCGAAAACGAGTCCTCGATCGCGGTGTATGCGCCGACGGCGAGCGCGCCTATGACGGATACCGCCATGCGTATGCGGATAGAGTCCTCGAGCGTGCGGCGCACGCCGTTTTCGTCGGACAGTATGCCGACAAGGATACGGAGCGCGAAAAGGAGCGTGTAGGAGAGAAGCGTTATCCATAAGTTGTCGCGTCCGCCGATAACGGTGCGCAGCACCGCCCCAGCGTACGCGAACGGGAGCGTGCTCCCGCACGACGAGAAAAACGCGAGCCCGAACGGGCGAACGCCGAGCGTTATCGGCGTGCCCGCGAGCATGAAGGCGGCGAGCAGATGGAGTATCGGCTTTGATACGCGGAGCGCTTCGGGCAGCGCGGCGAGCAGCGCGCGCGGTATGCCGTTTCCGCGCTCGCGAATAAACGTACCGACGACGTTTTCACGGACGTCGTCGACTGCGGCGCGGACGCGGTCGGCGGCGCTTTTTACGACTGTGTTCTTTTCGTTGTTCATTTGTTTTTCATTTCCTCCGTCGGAAGTTATCTTATCTGACGTAAACGATAATACACCGCCGCGCGCGCGCCGTTTGGCGAAACGGACGCGTCGGCAAAGACGATGTTTTCGCGCCCTGTGGCGGGTGCGGGGAGGAAATGTCGCGCGCGTGTGATTTCCCGTATGGGGAATATCGAGTACGCGCGAGAAATGATGCGATGATATTGATTTTATCGCACGAAAGTCACGGTGCGACAAAAAAGCGCTCCCGAGCGCGCTTTATACGCGTTCGGGAGCGTGGGAAAATGACGGATATGATGCTATGTTCGCCGTCCGTTTTTGTCAAACGCGCGTCCGAGCGCGCGCTCGACACAGGCGGCGGATATTATTATCGCCGCAAGCTCCGACACCGTTACGACCGCAGCCGTATATCCGACTGCGGCATCGGCGAAAAACGACGCTGACGTTACTGCCGCCGCAGCGACTGCTGCGGTCACGGCACCGAGCACGACCCAGATCTTTCCGCACAGATCATGCGCAAAATCCCAGCTCGCGCGCGATCTCATCGACTTTTCGGTGCGGTACGAAATGATAGTCAACACATTGTACGGCACGCCGCGACGGAACCGTAACCCGCACAGAAGCACGAATAAAGGAAGTATCTCGGAAATGATCAGCACAGTTATGCGAAATGCCATGTAAACCTCCGTTTCGGCAAAAGTTCTCGGGGGCCGCGGGGGGCTCTTACAAGAGTCCTCACGCGCGGAGCATGGGGCGGAGCCCCATATCTGCCCGCCCGTCTCGATCAAAACGAGCCGCCATGCAAAGCGCGGTGTGAAGCACCGCAAGCGAGTTTCGAACGAGAGACGGAACCAAAGCCCGTAAAAGTTCTCGGGGGTTGCGGGGGACTCTTACAAGAGTCCTCCCGCGCGGGGCATGGGGCAGAGCCCCATATCTGCCCGTCAATTAAAGTCAATACGAGCCGCCATGCAAAGCGCGGTGTGAAGCACCGCAAGTGAGTTTCGAACGAGAGATGGAACCAAAGCCCGTAAAAGTTCTCGGGGGTTGCGGGGGACTCTTACAAGAGTCCTCCCGCGCGGGGCATGGGGCGGAGCCCCATATTATATCAAATTCCTCACTCTGTCGCACCCGTCAGGAGCTTCCCGAGCTCGGAGTCGGAGCCGAGGATGACGACCTTGTCGTCGCCTTTGAGCGACGCCTTGATGGCGTCGAGGGCGAGAATAAACTCGTAGAAGTCGCGTTTGTCGTCGGTGTCGTACGCTTCGGCAAGGAGCCGCATGTATTCGGCCTCGCCCTCAGCCTGTATCTGCGCAGACTGCGCCTCCGCGTCGGAGATGATGATGTTGACCTGACGGTCGACGTCGTTGCGTATGAGCGACGCCTGATAGTCGCCGTTTGCCGTGTACTCGGCGGAGATGCGCTCGCGGTCGGAGATCATGCGGTCGTATACAGCCTGCTCGTTCGCCTCCGGCAGATCGAAGCGCTTGATCTTGACGTCGATCACGTCGATGCCGTATACCTTAGAGCTTTCGGCGACGTCGGTGGTGATGCCGGAGTAGATGTCGTTGCGCTCGCTCGCGTCGTCCTCGTTGATGATGTCGTCCTGTTTGAGCGTGCTCATCAGATTCTTCAGCGACTGATACGTCAGCGCGTCAAGACGCGTGTTCGCCTCGGCGATGCTGCCGACAGACTGATAAAACGTCTGCGGGTCCGATATGCGCCACGTCAGGTAGCAGTCGACGGTCATGCTCTTCTGGTCGACGGTGAGCACCTCGGACGCGGGGATGTCGTAGAGCATCACGGTGTCGGGGAACTTGCGAACTTCGTCGATGAAGGGGACCTTGAAGTGAAGCCCTGATTCGTTCGTCGCAAATTCTATCTTTGAGAAACGGAACACGCATGCGTATTCGTTCTCGGCAACTGTATAAAAGCTGTTGGCGAGTACGACTATCGCCGCAACAAAAACTATCGCGATAAGGATAAGCGCTATTTTCCTGCCCTTCTTCATCTTAGTATTCCTCCTTGTTTTCGATCGTCGTCGTGTTCGACGTGTCGACGGTGCCCTTCGTCGCATCGTCGTTTACGAAGCTCTCGAGCGGCAAGAGCTTGTCGACTGAGCCGTCTGACGCGTCGATGTAGAGCGTGACGCCCGGCAGCGCCTCAGTTATCATTTCGTAGTACATGCGCGTGCGCGTGATGTCGGGGTTGTTGGCATATTCGGCGTACATCGCGTTGAACATCGCGACCGCCTCCTTCGCCTCGTTGATGCGGTTCTGCTTCAGGTATTCGGCGTTTTGTAAAAGCGCGTCCGCCTGCGCCTGCGCCGCCGGCAGCTTCGAGTTCTGATATGCCTGCGCTTCGTTTATGACGCGCTCCGCCGACTGCTTCGCCGTCTCGACTGCCTTGAACGCCGCCGTGACCATCTCCGTCGGCGGCTCGCTGTCCTGTATCGAGATGTCGGTCAGTATGAGTCCGATGTCGTATTCCTCGAGCTCGCTCGAAACGAGATCCTTTATCTGCATCTGTATCTCGGTCTTGCCGTCCGTCAGGACGCTGTCGACGTCGGTCGAGCCGACGACGCTGCGTATCTGGCTCTGCACGAGATTTTTCAGTATCAGATCGGCGTTCTCGGAGTTATAGAGGTACTTGACCGGGTCCGATATCTTGTACTGCACGAAGAAGTCGACGTTGACGATGTTGTAGTCGCCGGTTATCATGCGGCTCTCCTCCTCGACGGTCATGTCGACAGAGCCGTTTTCGGTCGGCTCGGACGTGTAGCCGATCTCGATCTTCTGATACACGTTCACGTCGACGGGGTACACCTTCTGTATGCCGAACGGCAGCTTGAAGTGGATGCCGGCGTCGGTCGTGTCGGTGACGCGCCCGAACGTGGTCACGACGGCGCGCTGCTTTTCGTCGACGGTGTACCAGCACGTCGAAATTATCGCGAGCACGGCGATGACCGCTGCTGCGACGATGACCCAGCGCAGAATGCGCTTTATGTCGGGCAGCTTTTTTGTTTTGTCAAAGAAATCCTTGTTCATTTTTTCCTCCCGATATGTTTATTTGATTGAGACTTTACATATAAGCAGAGTGCCATACATCGCGGCGGCGATGATGCGGCTTGGGACTTTCCCGTTTGTTATTATACTCCGGTTATATGTAAAGAACAATATAATTTTAAGAAGTATGCGAATTTATATTTTCGACGAGTCTTTTATTTCATATTGTCTATGAGTTCCGTGCCGCAGACGCCGCACTTTGCGTCTCCCTTCAAATTCTGCGTGCCACAGAACACGCAGATAGGCGCTTCATCGTCTCCGATCTTCTGCATGTACTTCGTGCCGTAATAATGACGCACATGATCGCCGACAGCATAGATCGGCGCACTTTCGTCCTGACGCCAATGATATTTGACCCATATAATATTTCCGTTTGATTCGCTTATTTTAATATTCTGCACAAATACATATATCAGTTTATCGCCGGGCGCTACGTTAGCCGTAGTTATACTCTCAACATGTTCGCTTTGTTTTACTTCAATGACCTTGCTGTCATAGGTGCGATCCGTGAACCAGTTCCAATATTTGAACTTCACATACGGAGCGACGCACAGTATCACGACAAGCGTTATGTATGCCGGCGAAAATGATCTTGTTGCGACAAGCACCGCAATCAGGACAGCGTCAATGCCCACGCATATCGCGGTTTCTTTGACGAGTCGTTTGCGCACGCGTGCGCGCACGTTTCGGTTGGGGATGGAGGATAGTTTCATGGCTTTCTCCTTGTATTTGAAAATTTTTGAATTTCAATAAAATCACCTGAATTATTTTGTATTATCGATAAGCTCAAAGCCGCATGCGCCGTCGAGCAGCTCCGCGAGCGACGTGCGACGCGTCAAAAGAACGATGTACCGCCACGCAAATATGACTGCGAGTATCGGAACGATGATTTGAGCATATCCGAGCAAAGCGTCCATATGAAAGCCTCCGATTCAAATTTAAGTTTAGATGTTGATTTTATCTGTTGATAAAATAATAACATACAATCAAAAGATTGTCAAGAAATATTTTCAGAATTTTTCGAGAAATTTTTTGTTTTTGCAGTCCGACGCGCGGACGGGGTTGATAAAGGCGATGCCGTGTGGTAAAATAGAGGTGAAAACGCGGCGGAGGTGTTGTACCATGTGCGGCGATGTCAAAAACGACGAATACTTCATGCGCGAGGCTATTGCGGAGGCGTCGCTCGCGGCAGACGCGGGCGAGGTGCCGGTCGGCGCCGTCGTCGTGCGCGGCGGCGAGATAATTGCGCACGGGCGCAACACGCGCGAGCACGACGGCATGGCGACGGGTCACGCCGAGATAATGGCGATAGAGGCGGCGTGCCGCGCGCTCGGCGGGTGGCGGCTGTCGGGATGCACGATATACGTGACGCTCGAGCCGTGCGTGATGTGCGCGGGCGCGATCGTGAACGCGCGGCTCTCCCGCGTCGTCTACGGTGCGAAGGACGCGAGGGCGGGCGCGTTCGGCAGCGTGCTCAACGTGCGGGCGTACCCGCTCGAATCAAGACCTGACGCGGTCGGCGGCGTGCTTGCGGACGAGTGCGCGGCGATACTGTCGCGGTTTTTCGCGGGGAAAAGGAAGCAGGAGTCACGGTAAATGGGAATAAAAGATCCGAACGGCAAAGACTATATAGAAACAGACCGCCTCATCATCAGAGAGATGACGCAGGCGGACTTTGACGATCTTTGCATGATATTGTGCGATGAGGACGTGATGCGGACAGCATACGGATGCGCGTTTGACCGCGACGAGGCGCAGGGGTGGCTGGGCAGGCATCTCGAACGGTATAAAAAGTTCGGTTTCGGTCTTTGGGCGGTCGTAAAAAAAGAAACGAACGAAATGATCGGTCAGTGCGGGCTGACGTGGCAGAGCTGGAGAGGACGGGATATACTCGAGATCGGTTATCTTTTCCAAAAGGCGCACTGGCACCGCGGTTATGCGACGGAAGCCGCAAAAGCATGTAAGGAATATGCATTCTCGGTCCTCGGCGCGGATAAAGTTTATTCGATCATAAGAGACACGAACACGCCCTCGCAAAAGGTTGCGGTCAACAACGGCATGAGGATAGTCGACAGAGATAGTAAGATTTTCAGAAACATAAACATGGATTTCTTCTTGTATAAAGCGGAGCGCGGGGATTGAAGCAAGTTCGTGCGTTCTTGTGGTCATGCAAAAAGCCCGTACTGCCGATTTTGGCAGTACGGGCTTTCGCTGTTTTTACTCATTCTACGGCGGCGCACATCTTGCCGCCGTCGGCGCGCGCGACGTTCAGTCGACGGCGTACAGGATATTCAGATTGCGCACGTCGGCGTCCGCGATCTTATCGTTGCAGTCGCGGGCGGCGGCAGTCAGGTCATGATGCGCGATCGAGACAAATCCGCGCTCGCGAGCGCATTTGACGATTGCGGCGGAGACGTCGTGTATGACGTCGAGCTTCGTTTTGTAGGTCGAGGTGTCGTTGTCTGTCGTAATGAGATATTCGAGCGCGTCCGAGAGCGCGGACAGCTCCGGCGACAGCTCCGAAAACGCGCGGAACGCCCATTTGTAAAACGGCTGCGGTCTGCCGTCGAGATTGAATGATGCTGCCATCGCGCGGCGCGCGTATTCGATAGCGGCGAGTTGGGCTGCGGCTCTGTCGCCGCGTGCGAACGAGCGCGCGTAGTTGTAGTGTCCGGACTGCGACATCAGGAGCAGATTCCCGGCGAGTTTCTTTTTTTGTACGTCGGCGGGCATCTCTGACAGATACGCGCGGCGCGCGGTGAACGTGCCGTCGTCGTCGCGGAACACGGCGCCGTTCGTCGCCTCGGCGAGGTAGTGCTCGGGCAGGCGCAGCCATTCGCGCATCGTGAGCGCGCCGTCGGCGTGGCCGGTGCGGGAGGCGAAAAAGTCGGACTGCAAAATGACGCCGCGACGTCCCGACGCGGTGTCGGCATGGCGCATAAGTCCGCGAAATTCGCGCGGCAGCGATGCGTATGCGCGTTCGAGTTTGAACACGTCGGCGCGGTCTACGGTGTCGGGAACGAAGATGCAGAAGCCGGGGTCGAAGTCGTGGTCGCGGGAGATGTCGTCGTCGTAGCCGAAGCATTCGGAGCCCGAGCCGCACAGTCCGACGGCAAGCACATGGACGAATTCGGGGAACCGCTCGTCTATCATCGGCACACCGTACAGCTCGTAGTATTCGCGCGAAAGCTCAATTCCCCGCATATATCTTCTTTGCCCGCTCGGACAGCTCGTCCGCGTACGCGAACCGTCCGTAGTAGCGGTACGTGGGCGCGGACTTTTCGCACGCGTATGCGTAGTAGCCGTCGGTGCGCGAGCTGTCGGCTTCAAGACAAGTCTCAGCTTTGTCGAGTAGGTCGGAAATGAGCTCGTCGCCGTCCTCAAGTCCGTATTCTGCCTCCGCCGCGCCGGCCATGTTCATGTACGTGATCGCCGACTCGATGTTGCCGTCTGGCGTGCCCGCCGTGATACTCAGCGCGCGGCGGTAGAGGTCGCCGGCTTCGTCGAACATGGACAGGTCAACGAGGCACAGCGCCATGTTGTTGTAGAGCGCCGCCATGCGCGGGTCGTCGGGTGCGAGCGCGGACTCGTATATCTCCTTTGCGCGGCGGTAGTAGGGGAGCGCGCGGTCTGCCTCGCCGAACGCCTTGTACGCTGTCGCGGCGTTGACGTACGACGTCGCGGCGGTCGGGCGTCCGTCCATGTTCATGCGCTCGACGGCGTCAAGGACGCGGTCGACAGCATCGTAGGAGTCGTTTTTGCGTCCGAGGCGGCGGTAAAGCCCGATCAGTTCGTTATCTACGGTGAGCGTGCCGTGCGTGTCGCCGCCCTCGACGGCTTCTTCGCGCCAATAGAGAAGATGACGTTCGGCGGCGTCGAAGTCGTTGCGCGACAGGTGCTCGTCGAGCTTGCGTATGACGCGGTCGACGGGGATGCGCGCGATGCGGCGGTCGCTGTCGGATGCGGCGACGCCGCCTGTCGGACAGCGCGGTTCCTCGTAGTCCTCGGAGTTAAGTTTATCTGCCATTTTATGTGTTCTCCCGAATTCGTTTTCTTCGATTATACTACGTTCGCGCGCCTCCGTCAAGCGCAGAGGGATGAATAATACGTCGTTCAAATAGTAGCAACACCCACAATTTTCGCGTAAGTGGAAAGTGTTAGAGCAACCAGTTATGGGAAAAATCTGTCGATGCGCGAAAAGTGCGAGGCAAACGTGCCGAACCGTCTTCTCTGCTTCATGTAACCGCCAATTACCCCATAAAACGCACAGCGGAAGGACTCTGCAACGCCCTTCCGCTGTATTTTCATATTTTTGCCTCACCCGAGTCTTGCAGCATTGATCTTGATGCCGGGACCCATCGTCGACGCGATGACGCAGCTCTTTATATACTGACCCTTCGCAGCCGCCGGTTTTGCCTTGATGATGGCGTCCATCAGCGTGTCGAAGTTCTCCTGGAGCTTCTGCGTGCCGAACGAAGCCTTGCCTATCGGGCAGTGGATGATGTTCGTCTTATCGAGACGGTACTCGATCTTACCTGCCTTGGCTTCCTTGATAGCCCTGCCGATATCCATCGTGACCGTGCCGGACTTCGGGTTCGGCATGAGTCCCTTAGGACCGAGCACACGACCGAGACGTCCGAGCATACCCATCATGTTCGGCGTCGTGATGATGACGTCGTAGTCGAACCAGTTCTCGTGCTGGATCTTGTCGATCATGTCCTGATCGCCGACATAGTCGGCGCCGGCCTCTCTCGCCTCGTCAGCCTTGTTGTCCTTCGCGATAGCGAGGACGCGGACGGTCTTGCCCGTTCCGTTCGGCAGGACGATAGCGCCTCTGACCTGCTGGTCTGCGTGACGGGAGTCAACGCCGAGACGGACGTGGAGTTCGATCGTTTCGTCGAACTTCGACTTCGCCGTTTTCTGTACAAGCTCGATAGCCTCAGCCGAATCGTACAGCTTCGAGGATTCTATCAGCTTCGCGCTTTCCTTATATTTCTTACCCTTAAACATCTGCCGTTACCTCCGCTCAGTCCTCGACGACGACGCCCATGCTGCGCGCCGTGCCGGCGATCATGCTCATAGCAGCCTCGATAGAGCCTGCGTTGAGGTCCTTCATCTTCGTCTCCGCGATCTGACGGACCTGATCCTTCTTGATCGTTGCTACCTTTGTCTTATTCGGGACGCCGGAGCCGGACTCGATGCCGCACGCCTTCTTGATGAGGACGGGTGCCGGCGGAGTCTTGGTGATGAACGTGAACGAACGGTCCGCGTAAACGGTGATGACGACCGGAATGATGAGGCCGATGTCGTTCTTCGTTCTTTCGTTGAATTCCTTCGTGAATACGGGGATCGCAACTCCGTACTGACCGAGCGCCGGACCGACAGGCGGCTGGGGCGTTGCTTTTCCGGCAGGAAGCTGGAGTTTGATGTAACCCATTATTTTCTTTGCCATTTCAAATTACCTCCGTGTGGTGACTGTACGGGAGAATGATGCGTGAAATTTTCTCCCTCCCACGATTTTGCGGACGTTTACTGTTTCCGCTTTTTGATGTCTTTCAGCTCCATGATAACGGGCAGATCGCGTCCCGCCGTCGAAATAACGACAGTCGCGTTCACGCCGTCCGGCGATATGCTCTCCACCTTGCCCGAAAATCCCACGAACGTGCCGTCGATGATGTCGACGATGTCGCCCGCCTCGATTGCGGAGCGCTCCGTGTGCGTTTCGAGATTGATCGCCGCCACTTCCTCGTCGGTGAGCGGCACAGGCTTCGACCCGGGACCGACGAATCCCGTCACGCCCGTGATGTTGCGCACGACGTGCCAGCTTTCGTCCGTCATTATCATTTTTATGAGCACGTAGCTCGGAAAGACTTTTTCCTCGACCGTTTTCGACGTGTCGCCGTTCGTTTCGGTGACGAGCTCGGTCGGGATAACGGACTCGAATATAAGATGTCCGAGTCCCCGGTTTTCGACGATCTTGTCGAGATTCGCCTTGACCTTGTTCTCGTAGCCGGAGTAGGTATGCGCCACATACCAGCGCGGTCCGAGATTCATTTCATTTATGTCGCTCATTTTACAGGCTTAAATTATCTTGCCGAGCGTGACGATCCCCGTCGAGAGCAGATAGTCGATAACGCCGAGCACGGCGGCAAACACCAATATGGCGATAACTACGAGCACCGTGCTCTTGAGCGTGTCGTGCGGATCGTACCATACGACCTTTTTGAACTCGCTCTTGAACGAACGCCACAGCTTTATGGCACGCTCGCGGTCGGTGAATACCCAAATCGCGCATCCGATGAGGATGACTGCAAGGATTATCAGCGTCGGGAGCCAGTAATTGCTCGTCCCGCTGCTCGTCGACTCACTTTCATGGTCGTGGTCATGCTCGTCAACGATCTCGGTGTCTGCTGTTGTATCGGCATCCGTATCGGCGGCAGCTCCGGCTTCATCGCCTGTTTCCGAGGACGATTCGGTTTCGGCGGGCGTGTCCGCGAATACCGTTATCGTCGACAGCGAGAGTATGACTGCGACCGAAAGGATCGCGGCGAGTAACTTCCAAACGTTTTTTTTCATTTTTCCGTTCTCTCCCGTTTTACTTTGTTTCTCTGTGAAGAGTGTGCTTGCGGCAGAAGCGGCAGTACTTCTTCATTTCGAGTCTGTCGGGATCGTTTTTCTTGTT
>CANPXS010000035.1 GCA_947586625.1 uncultured Clostridia bacterium
GCGCTGCGCGGCAACAGACTGATGCTCCGCGGCGTAAATATGACTGAAAAGGAGCTGGAGATACTCGGTATCTCCCACGCGGGCGAATGAAACGTGTCGTAGTTAATGAAAAATGGTGCCTCGGGTGCCACCTTTGCGAATACAACTGCGCGTTCTCGAACTCGGGCATGAAGGATATGGTCAAGGCGCTCAAGGGCCGCGACATATTCCCCCGCATACGCGTCGAGGACGGCGGCGACATCACGTTCGCCGTATCGTGCCGCCACTGCAAGGACGCGATATGCGTTAAAAGCTGTATCTCGGGTGCGCTCTCGAAAAAGGACGGCGTCGTGACGATAGACAAGTCTAAATGCGTCGGGTGCTACACGTGCATACTTGTCTGCCCGTACGGCGCGATAACCAACGACGGCGAGGGCGCCGTGCAGAAATGCGAGCTCTGCCTGTCGACGACGGCGGGTACGCCGGCGTGCGTCGCGGGCTGCCCGAACAGGGCGCTGACGCTCGACGACGACGATATCGAGACTGCCGACGCGAGGGGGTGACGCATAATATGGAAAACAAGAAGCATTACGTCATAATCGGCGGCGGCATCGCGGCCGTTTCGTGCGCCGAGGGCATTCGCTCGGTAGACAAAGACGGATTTATAACGCTCGTCTGCGGCGAGCCGCGTCCCGCATACTGCCGTCCGCTCATATCGTACTATCTCGAGGGCAAAAGCGACCTCGAGCGCATGAAGTACCGCCCCGATACGTTCTACGACGAAAACGGCATCGACGTCGTGTTCGACACCGCGTCGTCGATAGACACCGATACATGCGAGGTCGTGCTCTCGTCCGGCGACAGGATAGCGTACGACGAGGTATGCGTAGCGACAGGCTCGTCGCCGTTCGTGCCGCCGATGGAAGGGCTTGAAACGGTCGAAAAACGGTTCGGATTCATGACCGTCGACGACGCGCTCGCGCTCGAGTCGGCGATAGACGAAAGCTGCCGCGTTCTCATCGTCGGCGCGGGACTCATAGGGCTGAAATGCGCGGAGGGCATATGCGAACGCGTCGGCTCGGTCACGGTCTGCGACCTTGCGCCGCGCGTTCTGTCGAGCATACTCGACGACAGCGCCGCGAAGCTGATAGAGGATAAGCTCACGGAGCACGGCATAAAATTCCTTCTCGGCGACACCGTCGCGCGGTTCGAGCCGAACACAGCGCATATGAAAAGCGGCGCAGACGTCGACTTCGACGTGCTCGTGCTCGCCGTCGGCGTGCGCGCGAACGTATCGCTCGTGCGCGACATCGGCGGAAACGTCGGACGCGGCATCGTTGTCGACAACATGATGCGCACGTCGGTGCCGCACATATACGCCGCCGGCGACTGCGTGCAGATGGCGGACGTGAACGGCGTTGAGCGCGTGATGGCGATACTGCCTAACGCCGCGCTCGGCGGAAAATGCGCCGGCGTCAACATGGCGGGCGGCGAGTCCGTGTTCGACACGGCGGCTCCGATGAACGCGATAGGATTTTTCGGCCGCCACGCGCTGACGGCGGGAAGCTATGAGGGCGACGTCCGCGAGGACTTCGGCGACGGTTGGCTGCGCCGCTTCTACATAAAGGACGGATATCTCTGCGGCTTCATGCTCATCGGCGACGAGAACGCGGGCTCCGCGATAGGCTCGCACGCCTACGACCGCGCGGGAATTTACACGTCCCTGATACGCAATCATATCCCTCTCGACACCGTCGACGCAGAGGCGCTTCTGCGTCTGCCGTCGGTCGCGTCGATGACGCCCGAGTACCGCCGCACCAAGATGGCGGCATGGAAGAATTGAGGTGAGCACAAGTGGCAACTGATCTTTACAGTCCGGGCGCGGTGCGCATAAACGCGTCCAAATTCGACCACAAATCGCTGAATGAAAAAATACGCGCCGTCGGCGGCGACTGCACGATAACGGGCTGTCTCGGCGAGCGTTTCATCGCCGCGGGCATGTCGGAGGGGCATATCGACATCGAGGGCACGCCGGGCAACGCGCTCGGCGCGTACCTGAACGGCGCGGCGATCACCGTCCACGGCAACGCGCAGGACGCCGTCGGCGACACGATGAACGACGGCGAGATAATCGTACACGGCAGCATCGGCGACGCCGCCGGCTACGCGATGAGAGGCGGCCGCATATACGTGCGCGGCGACGCCGGCTACCGCGCGGGCATACACATGAAGGAGTATAAGGAGAAGCGCCCCGTCATGGTCATCGGCGGCAAGTGCGGCAGCTTCCTCGGCGAATATCAGGCGGGCGGCATCATAATCGTGCTCGGTCTCACCGACGACAGCCGCAGGATAGTGTCCAACTTCCCCGGCACGGGTATGCACGGCGGCGTGATGTACCTGCGCTCCGACTGCGACGGCGTTCGCTTCCCCAAAAACGTGACGGCGCGCCTCGCCACCGACGAGGACATGGTCGAGGTGGAGTCCGTCATCGCCGACTACTGCGAGCATTTCGACCTCGACGTCGACGAGATACTCGACGCGCCGTTTACGAAGGTCGCGCCCGACAGCAAAAACCCGTATAAGCAAATGTACGTGGCGAATTAGTGATTATAATTTAATTTTTTTCGGGGGGAGAGGAAAACTTTTTGCGAAAAGTTTTCCTCTCCCCCCGAACCCCTCTTTCTTTTCAAAAACATTTATGACAAGTTTTCTTTTTGACAAAGTAAACGGGAACAATATCCTCGGAGATAGCTTAAGATAAGCACTATTTAGTCCGTTTTTGGAGAAGGCAGCATCTCCTCACTTTGTTCGGAGCTGCCACATTTCCGCGAAGCGAAAAGTGTCGGAGGTTTGGAGCTTACGCTCCAAACTTCCGACACTTCTTTTTCATTTCAGACTTCCGTACTCTTTATCATCCACCGGCTCCAGCCATTCGTTAGAACCGTTTTCTCCGGGTACTTCGATCGCTAAATGTGAGAACCAGCTGTCCGGCGCGGCTCCGTGCCAGTGCTTGACGCCCGCGGGAATGTTGACGCAGTCGCCGGGCTTCATTTCGATCGCCTCTTTGCCCCATTCTTGGTAATATCCGCGTCCGCCGACGCAGACGAGTATCTGCCCGCCGCCTTTATCGGCGTGGTGTATGTGCCAGTTATTGCGGCAGCCCGGCTCAAACGTCACGTTGAAGATGCCGACCTGTTCCTTTGATACGGGCGCAAGGTAACTCTGCCCGGAGAAATACTGCTTGAAGCCGTCGTTCGGCGCGCCTATCGGGAAGAAGATAGTGTTCTGATATTTGTCCTTCTCCGTCAACTCCGGTTCGTTTTCGTTCCAAACATTCTTCGCCAGTCTGAACACCGCCCACGCCTTCGGCCAGCCGACGTAAAAGCCGACGTGCGTGACGATGGCGGCGATCTCGGCTCTCGTCACGCCGTGCGATTTGGCGTTTTCGAGATGATACGTCAGCGATGAATCCGTGATACCCGACGACATCAGCGCCACGACGGTGATGATACAGCGCGTTTTCACGTCGATATCGTGACTATTCCAGTTCTCGCCGAAAAGAACGTCGTCGTTGAAGTGCGCGAAATCCGGCGCGAAACGCCCGAGCTGATCCCTGCCCGCTGTCTGTGTGATCTTTTCCATTTGATTTTTCTCCTTATTTATATTTATGTTTATCGTTTACTCTGCAATACTGAATACAGCCGTGACGCTGCCACTGCCGAGCGCGTCCTCCCAGCCCGTCAGGTCGTCGATATGACCGAGCCGCGTGTAGCTCCACGAGTTTGAGCCGTAGAACATCACGATCTGATCGCCGCGATATAAAACGACGTCGCCGGCGACTGTCGTTGTCTGACTGTCGTTTGCAGTCAGGCTTCTTCCGAGACCGCCGACCTTTTCAAATCCCGAATAGTCTCTCATTTCAACGGACACGGGCGACTCCCGCATCATCTCGACGAATTCGCGCACCGCGTCGTTTTCCTCGAGCGTCGCGGTAAACGTCCTGCCGCCGACTGTAACATTCATTTTCATTTCCGTGTTCTGCTCCGTTTCACTGTCTTTTTCGATTTGTGCGGACGCGCTCTCGCCGTCATGCATGACTGTTCCCGCGCTGTCGCTCAAATCCTCATTTTGCGCCGCTCCGCACGCGGCGACGCAGACCGCCGTCAAAAGCGCTGTGAGAAGTACAACTAATCTTTTCATTTCAATCCCCGAGCAGCTTTTTCACGCATCTGTACGTGATCTCGTATATCGACATGAACACGTAGTTGACGCCGGCTTCCTCCATCGCCGCGCGTTGCTTGTCGGTGACGTACGTGTAGGGGTAGATGCCGAACATGAACGGGAAGAACGTGTAGATAAAGTTCTGCTTTTCGGAGGCAGTCATGTCGGGAAAGTATTTGTTAAGGCACGAAGTGACCGCGCGGATCGATCCGCCGTATGCGGCTTTGAATGATGCCAAGTGCTCCGGACGGCTGCCTGTCTCCATGTCGTAGTGGTTCATGGACATGATTTTTAATAGCTGCGCGCGTTCCTCGAGCGAGTGCGCGAGCATTGACGAGAACCCGTCCTTCGTCATGACCTCGACCTGCTCCATCGTCCTTTTGAGCGAATCGATCCACAACTCATATTCGCGCTGCAGGAGTGCGAGGAAAATCTCCTCCTTTGTCGCGAAATAGTTGTAAATCGAGGTGCGCGTGAAACTTGTCGCATTCCCGATGTCTTTCAGCGTGATCTCTTTGAAGCTCTTTGTCCGGTAAAGCTTCTCGCAGGCGTTGATAATTTCTTCTCTGCGCGCCTCCGTCAGCTCCGGCGATCCCTTCGGCATATCGCGTCCTCCTTATTTTCGTCGTAGTATCGTATGAAGTGCGTTTTGACGCTGTGTCAGCATAGTAAGTATATCATCATTATGACACAGTGTCAATACGGCTGCGGAAAATATTACGGTTTGCATATCTGATTTTTCGCGCCGCATACATAAAAACGCGGGGGACTCTTGTCCCCCGCGTGCGGCTTTGTGCGTTTATCTATCAATATATTATATCCTCTATCGCCGCGATAACGTCTGCGGACAGCGACTGCATGCCGGCGTCCCACATCTCGGTCGTCGTGCGCTCGGTATAGAAGCAGTACCCGTTTTCGTTGCGGTCAAGCGTGACGTGAAAGCCGTTAACATAGTCGACGCCGGTGTCGAGATACAACGTCCCGCACGGCTGCGTCGACCCACCTTTGCCGTTGTAATTTTTGTATTTGCTGTCGCGGACGTCGCCGGGCTTCTCCGTATACACCTCGATAACGCGCATCGAGTCGCCAGAGCCGCCGTTCAGTTTGAGATAGAACGTCACATCGCCGAACGTCATAGTGCCGCGCAGCCGCTTATCGCCGAATACGGTGCGCGTCAGCGTCAGCTCGGTCGTGACCGTTTTCGTCTCGCCCGTAGTCTCCTCCGCCGCCTCGACGGTGAATTCGACCGTGCGCGGGTGATGCATGTACGCGTACAGCGCAATGAACGCTGCCGCGAGCACCACGACTATTGACAGCGCGATAATGATTTTTTTGTTTTTCACGGTATTACGCCCCCTTTATGATCCGAGTGTGGTTTATGCGTCAAGATATTATATCCTCTATCCCCGCGATAACGTCCGCGGGTAAGGACCGTATGTCGGCGTGCCATGTCTCCGTCGACGTGTAGTTCAATATCCCGTATCCGCCGTCACCTCGAAACAGCGTGATAAATACGCCGCTTACGCAGTCGGGACTTGTGTCGAGCAGACACGTGCCGCTGAACGTATTTTTTCTCAGTCTGTATGTATCGCCGCCCTTTTTGTTCATGTATTCGCTTGCGAGCAGTTCTTCCTTATACATATCGAACGAATTGCTTATGCCGTCTGTGCCGTAAATATAAAACGTCTCGTCCCCGAATGTCATAGTTCCGCGCAGCCGCTTATTGCCGAATACGGTGCGCGTCAGCGTCAGCTCGGTCGTGACCGTTTTCGTCTCGCCCGTAGTCTCCTCCGCCGCCTCGACGGTGAATTCGACCGTGCGCGGGTGATGCATGTACGCGTACAGCGCGATGAACGCTGCCGCGAGCACCACGACTATTGACAGCGCGATAATGATTTTTTTGTTTTTCACGGCTTTAAATTATCAGAATTAATGTACCCCGATTCATCCAATCTTTCTTTTGCCTTTGCTTCATTGAATTCTTTTATAGATGCTTCCGACATTTCATTCAAGGTATTCCATATTTCATCGACCTGCTCTTTCATTAAAGCAATCTCCTGCTCCATACGCTCGACTTCTTTAGGATCACCAATTGAATCGAGCAAAGATGTTTCCAACATAATTCTTGCTTTCAACGATGCCGACTTCGATATGAGTTCATCTCTCTCTAATGTTCTTGTTTGAATATCGGTTTCATCCACAGGGACAAATGAATCAACGGAAACATCTTCTTGTTTTAAGCTATCTTCGTACACAATCTTATCTTCAATCTCAGCGGCATCGCTTACTACTGACGTTGAAATTGATTCATTCTCTTCCCGAACTTTCGTTTCACGCGAGGAACCGTCTCCTGCTGCTACTGGAACCGCAATAATTGTTATCAGTATTGCAGCTGCTGCAATTTTAAAAAACTTCGATTTCACTGTAGTACACCTGCCTTTCTATTGTTTATTATATTATACTACTAAAAGTTATTTTTGTAAATACTATTTGTTAATCTTGCTATATTTCTTTGCGATAAAGCTTTTATGTGCAAAAATATATCAGTGAATAGAAGTCGTTAATGCTATTTGCGCATAATACTTTCGCGATTATTGACAATCTCCGCGTTCGGTGATACAATGTAGCCAAGTTGTGAAAACCGAAAGGAAAAATATAAATGGAATGGCAATCGCTAAACACGCTGCGCGAGAAATATCTCGCGTTCTTTGAGTCAAAGGGACATCTGCGCCTGCCCAGCTTCCCTCTCGTCCCGCAGGGTGACGGAAGTCTGCTTCTCATCAACGCAGGCATGGCGCCGATGAAGAAATATTTCACCGGCGAGGAGGAGCCGCCGCGCAGACGCGTCACGACGTGTCAGAAGTGTGTGCGCACGCTCGACATCGACAACGTCGGCAAAACGGCGCGCCACGGCACATATTTCGAAATGCTCGGCAATTTCAGCTTCGGCGACTACTTCAAGTCCGACGCGATACCGTGGGCATGGGAATTTCTGACGAAGGTGCTCGAAATACCGGCGGAGCTTCTCTATCCGTCCGTATATGAGGAGGACGACGAGGCGTACACGATCTGGCGCGACAAGGTAGGCGTCGACGAGTCCCACATCGTCCGTCTCGGACGCGACGACAACTTTTGGGATCTGTCGGGCGGTCCGTGCGGTCCCTGCTCTGAGATATACTTCGACCGCGGCGAAAAATACGGCTGCGGCAAGCCGACGTGCGGGCCAGGCTGCGACTGCGACCGCTTCATCGAGATATGGAACAACGTGTTCACGCAGTTCAACAACGACGGTCACGGCAACTACACCGAGCTTGCGCAGAAAAACATCGACACCGGCATGGGACTCGAACGTCTCGCATGCGTGATGCAGGGCGTGGACAACCTCTTCGAGGTCGACACTATACGCAAGATACTCGACCGCGTATGCGAAATATCGAATAAGACGTACGGCGCCGACTACAAAAACGACGTCTCGATCCGCGTAATAACCGACCACATCAGAACGGCTACGTTCCTCATCTGCGACGGCGTCCTGCCCTCTAACGAAGGACGCGGCTACATCCTGCGCCGCGTTCTGCGCCGCGCGGCGCGCCACGGCAAGCTGCTCGGCATCGAGGGCGCGTTCCTCGCCGATCTCTGCGGCGTCGTCATCGGCGAAAACAAGTCTGCGTACCCGGAGCTCGTCGATAAAGCCGACTACATCAAAAAGGTCATCGGCATCGAGGAGGAGCGCTTCGAAGCCACCATCGACGCGGGGCTCAACATCCTGCACGATATGATAGACGGCGCGAAGTCCGCAGGCGCGGACACGCTCTCCGGCGCGGACATATTCCGCCTCTACGATACGTTCGGATTCCCCGTCGACCTGACGCGCGAGATCGCGGCAGAAGCCGGACTCGGCATCGACGAGGACACGTTCACCGAGCTGATGCGCGAGCAGAAGGAGCGCGCGCGCGCGAACCGCAAGCTCGGTCACGGCTGGGACGATATGGCGAAGTCGCTGTTCTCCGAGCTGCCGAAAACGGAATTCGTCGGCTACGAAAGCATGAGCGCCGAGGCGCGCGTGATACTCATATGCGTCGGCGGGCAGTCCGTTTCGGAGTGCTCCGACGGCGACGACTGCATCGTCGTGCTCGACAAGACGCCCTTCTACGGAGAGGGCGGCGGTCAGGTCGGCGACAAAGGCATGATAGAGAACGGCACGTCCGCTCTCACCGTAAAGGACACGAAGAAGGAAGCAGGCGTATATCTCCACTACTGCACGGCGGGCGCGGGCACGCTCTGCGTCGGCGACACCGTAAACGCGGTCGTGAGCGGCACACGATGCGACATACGCCGCAATCATTCGTCCGTCCATCTGCTCCAGGCGGCGCTGCGCTCCGTCCTCGGCGACCACGTCGAACAGCGCGGCTCCTACGTCGACGACAAGCGCGCGAGATTCGACTTCACTCATTTTGCCGCTATGACGCCGGAGGAAATAGCCGAGACCGAAAAGTTAGTCAACAGCTATATTCTTTCCGATTACGACGTCACGACGCTCGAAACCGACGTCGAGACGGCGAAGAAAGAGGGCGCGATGGCGCTGTTCGGCGAGAAATACGGCTCCGTCGTCCGCATGGTCTCGATGGGCGACGGCGACGTATGCGTTTCCCGCGAGCTGTGCGGAGGCACCCATGTCGCGCACACGTCGCAGATAGGGCTGTTTAAGATAGTATACGAGGGCTCCGTCGCCGCCGGCATACGCCGCATCGAGGCTGTCACGGGCGCGAACGTCCTCGAACTCATCGCGGAGCGCGACGCCCTCATCGCGGACACCGCGCGCGAGCTGAAGGCGAACAATCCCGCCGACATCGCGAAGCGCGCCGCCGCCGTGAACGAAGAGCTGCGCCGCGCGCGTCACGACGTTGAAGTGATGAACGCGCGTCTCGCGTCGGCGAAGCTCGGCGAGTATAGAAGCGCCGCCGTCGACGTCGGACCCGTCCGCCTCGTCGCCGTCGCCGCAGACGGCATGGACGTTGCCGCCGCGCGCGAGCTCGGCGACGCGCTCAAAGCCGATATGCCGAACGTCGTTGCCGTCCTCGCGGTGAGCGCCGACGACAAGCTCAACTTCGTCTGCATGTGCGGTCCCGACGCCGTCAAGGCGGGCGCACACGCGGGCAAGATAATAGGCGCCGTCGCCGCCGTCACAGGCGGTAAGGGCGGCGGTCGTCCCGACTCCGCCGTAGCAGGCGGCAAGGACGCCGCCCTCGTCCCCGACGCCCTCTCCGCCGCCGCCGGGATAGTAAAGTCGTTTGTGGAGTAAGGCTTTTTGGAGGGAAAAACTTTTGAGAAAGTTTTTCCCTCCAAACCACCCTTTTCAAAACTTTTACTACCGATCGTGTTTTTATAAAGTAAACGACAACAATATCTTCAGAGATAGCTTAAGATAATCACTAATCGGTCCGCTTTTGGAAGGGGCAGGGGGCACCTTTTACCAAAAGGGGCCCCTACTAAAAAAAGTTTCCCTCCCGTTTCCCCACTCTTTCAAAAACCTTTACCCCCAACCTAATCTTAATGGAAAAAAAGCTGTTTACATTTGCTTTGATAATTGCGGCGGTCATATTTGTACTCGCCGTTTTCGTTTTTGACAATAAGCAGGACGCGCCGGACGTGCCCGACTCGCCCGCCGTCTCGGACAACACTGTCACCGACGCGCCCGAGACTACGCAGTCTGTCACGACATCTCCCGCGACTGATTCAACAGCGCAGACCGAGCCTGTCACAGAGCCTGTTACGACGCTCGTGACGGAACCCGTTACCGAACCTGTCACAGAACCGCCCGAAACGGACCCGCCCGAGACCGTTTCCCCGTCTGTCAACTACAGCGGTTCGCTGCCCGTCATATCCATCGTCTCCGACGGCGAGGTCGTCAGCCTGACCGAATACGTCACATGTACCGTCTCTGTCACCGAAAATGACAGCAGCGTCGAACTACCGGCTCAGGTGCGCGTGCGCGGCAATTCCTCCGCCTACTACGGCAACGCGGACAAGATACGCGCAAGCGGCGGCAAGGTGCCGTACAAGATAAAGCTCGATAAAAAAGGCAATCTTTTAGGCCTCAACGACGGCAATATATTCCGCGACTGGGTGCTCCTGCGCGCCGACAGCGACGGCGGCTCCATCAACAACGATGTTATCCTTCGTCTCGGACGCGCGATAGTTTCGCCGCACGAATACTGCTCGGACGGACGCTTCGTGCGTCTGTTTCTCAACGGCGTCGATCTCGGGCCGTATCTGCTCTGTGAGCAGAACGAGGTCAAGAAAAACCGCGTCAACATAAACGAGCCCGAAAACGGCGACACGTCGCTCTACACCGGCTACTACCTGCAAATCGAAAACTCGTCCGGCGAGGTCACGTTCCATCAAAATTACGCGTCCGCGACAGTCGCCGACATCGAGGGCACAAAGAAAAAGTTCAAGTCGATACGGTATTCGATAAAGAGCGACTTTTACAGCGACGAACAGGTCGACTTCATCGACCAATACATGAACGATGTGTTCAAAATCGTCTACGAGGCGTGCGAGAACGGAAAATTTCTCGCGTTCGACGACAGCTGCAACGTCGTTGACGGCGCGTTCGCGGACGCCGAAAGCACTGTCGGCAAAGTGCTCGATCTGCCGTCGGTCGTGAATATGTACATCCTATACGAGATCGCCCACGACTACGACGTCGGCGAGGGCAGCTTCTACATGTACGTCGACCTGACGCCCGACCTCGGCGACGGACTCGTGCATTTTACGTCCCCTTGGGACTTCGACTGGATATGCCGCGGCTCATCGACGGACAAATTCTGGGCGGCGACGTTCTGCGAGGACTCGTTCGCCGACAAATACGGCGAACGCGGCAACCCGTGGTTCATACTGCTCTATAAGCAGGACTGGTTCCGTCGTCTCGTATGCGAGAGATGGAGCGAGCTGCGCGCCACGGGCGCGATAGACGCCGCGCTCGAGGAAGAGAACATCGTCATCAGCATGTACTCGCGCGACCTCGGCGTGTCGACGAAGGCGAAGGTGCTTTCGTGGATACGCGAGCGCATCGCATGGCTCGACACGGTGTGGATCGCAGAATAGATAATATCCGAAAACGGCGGCCAAAGGCCGCCGTTTTTTCGTTTCTCCGCGTAAAAATTGCGCGTTTCGTTAGAAAAAAGTTATAATCTCCGTGTATAATATACGGGGAGGTATGACATATGGGCAAAACGATACTTATTATTGACGACGAGCGCGACCTGTGTCTATTGCTGCGCCGCTATTTTGAACTGAACGGTTACGCTGTCATGCTCGCCCGATGCGGCCGCGAGGGGATAGAGCGCGCGGGCGACGGTCCCGACCTGATCCTTCTTGACATCAACATGCACGATATGGACGGCATCGAGGTCTGCCGCCGCATACGGGACTCCGTGACGTGTCCGATACTGTTTCTGACAGCGCGCGTCGAGGACAGGGACAAGCTCGCGGGATTTGCCGCGGGCGGCGACGACTACATCGTCAAGCCGTTTTCCATAGACGAGCTCGGCGCGCGCGTCGAAGCTCATCTGCGGCGAGAGGAACGGTGCGGGGCGCGTCCGCGCCGCATACTTTTCGACGGCGAATTTCTGATAGACTATACGGCCCGCCGCGTCTGTTTCCGCGGCGCGGATATAACGCTGACGCCGAAGGAGTACGAGATAATCGAGCTTTTGTCCACGCACCCGGGGCAGCTGTTCGGCAAGGAGCGCATATTCGGGCTCATATGGGAGCCCGACAGCGACGCGGAGCTGTCCGTCATAACGGAGCACATAAGCCGGATACGGGCAAAATTCGCGTCCGCAGGCTGCAAGCCCTATATCGGAACAGTGTGGGGGAGCGGGTACAGATGGGAAAAATAAGATCGTGGTACAGGAGCGTGCCGATATGGCTCGCAATATTCCTTTACGCCGCCGCCGCGCTCCTGCTCGCCTCGTTCGTATCGGGCGAGGTCACGGGCGCCGCGTACAGGATAATGGGCATGCTCAACGTCGAATACTCCGTGATACTGACCGAGGAGGGCAGCGTCGGCTACGCCGACGAGGGCGAACTGACATATTTCACCGCGACGTACAAATCCGACAGCGACGACGGCGAAAACAAAAGCAGCGACGAAAATGAGAAAAACGGCAGCGAGGCAAAGATCTACCGAATGAAAGTCGATCTCGACTCTATGTCCGAGGGCGACAGACGGCGTTACGGTGCGAGCCGCATCATCGTGCGGATATCGCCGCTTTTGATATATTCCGCGTTCCTTCTTTCGGCGGCGCTCATATTTTACTTCACGAAGCTGAAAAAGCCGCTGCTCCTATTGGACGGCGCGACGTCGAAGATCGCGGACAACGATCTCGACTTCTCCCTCGACTACGATGGTCGCGACGAGATGGCGAAGCTTTGCATCGCGTTTGAGAAGATGCGGTCGGCGCTCGACGAGAACAGCCGCCGTATGATGCGCATGATGGACGAGCAGAAAGAGCTCGACGACGCGTACGCGCACGACCTGCGCACGCCGATCGCGGTACTGAAGGGCTACACGGATATGCTTGCAAAGTATATACCGACGGGGCAGATGGGGAAAGACGAGGTGCTCGACACCGTGCACACGATGTCGGCGCACATAGAGCGGCTCGAACGGTTCGCACTGAGCATGAACACGGCGCAGAGGATAGCGGATCTTGCAATAATCCGCGAAAACGTCCCCGCCGACGGATTTGTATCACGTCTGCGCTCGACATCACAGCTTATGTGCGCTGACAGTGATATTTCATGCGATGTCAAGTCCGAGATCGGCGCGCAGACGCTCAACATAGACGCGTCCGCAGTCTTTGAGGTGTACGAGAATCTGCTCTCGAACGCGCTGCGGTTCGCGTCGTCGAGGATAGATGTGACCGTCGCGGACGAGAACGGCATGCTCTCCGTCCGCGTCGCCGACGACGGCGCGGGATTTTCGCCGAAGGAGCTCGTCTCGGCGGCGAAGCCGTATTTCAGCGGCAGGCAGGACGACGGCGGCGGTCAATATCACCTCGGACTCGGGCTACACATATGCAAAACGCTCTGCGAGAAGCACGGCGGCTCGCTCACGCTCGAAAACGCGGACGGCGGCGGCGCTGTCGTCACGGCAAAATTCGCTGTGTGAACAAAAGTTTCAGTCAACCGTTAGAAAAAAGTTATAATTCCATATTAAAATGATCGTGTAAAAACGGTCATTTTTTTACGGAGGAAAGTGAAAACATGAAAAAAACAAACCGTATCATATCGGGTCTTTTGGCGGCAGTGTTATTGCTGTCGGCGACATCATGCGGCGAGGGCGAAGGCATAAACGAGGAGGAAGCCGCCGCGTCGCAAAACGTCGACTTTCAGAAGAACATGCATCAGGCGAACGTGTTCATGCTGAATTCGCTCTGCGAGACCGACGAGGGCATTTACTTCTACTACGACAGGCTCTGCTTTATCGACAAAAAGTCGGGCGCTGTGACCGTCGTGTGCGGCAAGCCCGACTGCACACATCAAAACGGCGACTGCAACGCCCTCATAGATTCCGACAGCATGTGGGAGTCGGGCGGTCGCCTCTACTACACGACCGAGGACTACGAGGACGGCGAGCGCGTCAACTACGTCTATTCGATAGGGCTTGACGGCAGCGGCCGCCGACGCGTGCAGCAGCTCGACCCGAAAAAGGGCGGCGACAACACCATCGTTGTAAACGACCCCGTGTTCCACCGCGGGTACGTGTACTTCGAGTATAACGACGTCATATATCGCTCCCCGCTCGGCGGCAGCCCCGCCGACGCGGAGACCGTATGGGGCACCGACGCCGGAGACGCCGGCAACAAGACTGTCGGCAATCTGACCGTATACGGCGGGAACCGCACCGCGTACGAGATGTGGGCGGACGGCGACTATTTCTACTTCATGACCGATGTCGCGGACCCCGACGGCACGAGCTCGCCGGCGCTGTTTGCCTATGACACGAACACAGGCGAGGTGAACGAAGCATGGACCGCGCCGTCCGTCGACGTCGTCGGCGAATACGAGGGCTGGGACAAAACGATAAGCGGAAGCAGACCGTCGATGAGTCAGTGGTACGTGAGCGGCGGATACATTTACCTGTTCTTCTCCGCGAACGGTCTTTGGAGGTGCAAACTCGGGACGGAGGAATACGAAAAGTTAGCGGACACGACCGAACACGCCGAATACGGCAGCGCCGTATTCTTCGACGGCGGCATGATACTGCTCAACGACATGCCCGAGTGGAGCGATATCCTCGGCAGATACACGTTCGGCGGCGGTCACATCGGCGGCGATAAGGCGTTCGTATACGGTCTTGACGGCAGCTTCAAAAACGAGCTTTCGCTCGACGTTATCGCGGATGAGTTCGGCGATGTGAGCAGCTATGATTTTCTCGCCGTGTCGGACGGGTGCCTGTACCTCATCGCCGACGTGACGGAGATGAGCGACTACGAAAGCGACGGAAATGTCGGCATGCAGATGGTGACATCGCAGCGCAAATCTATGTTCCGCATCGACACGGAGAGCGGCGAATGCATGCATCTGTGTGACCTGCAATAACTGCAAAGGAGAGACAAAAGATGAGGAAATATATAAAAATGACGATTGCCGCGGCGCTCTCTGCGCTGACGGTCGCGTCCGCGTCGTCGTGCAGCGGCATAATCGAGTCGACGGTCGAGTTCCAGCGCGATATGCACCAGTCCGACTATTACCGCCTCAGCAATGTCTGCGAGACCGACGACGGCTACTACATCCTATACGGCGGTCATGAAGCGTACTTTATCGAAAAGGAGACGCACAGAATAGCGCTTTTATGCACGAAACCCGAATGCGCCCACAACGACGATACGTGCAACGCCAACATCAGCGGCGGCGTTTTGTGGGAGTCCGACGGACGCCTCTACTACACGAACAGCACGCTTCTCGAGGAGCACGGCAAGCTCGTCGACCACGGCGAGCGCATCTACTCGACCGCCCTCGACGGCACCGACCGCCGCGTCGTGCAGGATCTCGAATTCGAGCCGAGCGGCAGCTCGACGCACGTCTACCCGATACTGCACCGCGGCTACGTCTATTTCTTTTACAGCGGCGTATTCTACCGCTCGCCGCTCGGCGGCAAGATCAAAAAGCGCGCCGAGGCGCTTTGGGGCGATGAGATAGAGGGCCAAAAGGGCAGCCTCCAAGTCTACGATTCTATCCCCGTCGGGCACAATTTCACGCTGTGGGCGGACGGCGATTTCGTATATTTCATGGCGAACGTCATGCAGTCTGACGGCACGTACAAGGACACGCTTTTCGCATTCGACACCGTAAAAGCAGAGGAAAACAAAAAGGATAAAAAGAAAGACGACGACGAGACCGCCGAGCCGCTCGTTAAACAGGTGTGGGAGACGCCGGACGCCGACGTCGTCGGCGAGTGGACGGAGACGGGCGTTTCGGTCACGAAATGGTACGTACACGACGGGTACATATACTTTTACCTTTCGGGCGGCGACTATTGGCGGTGCGAGCTTTCGAGCGGCGAATATGAAAAATTGGCCGACACGCACGATGTGACCCCGTACGGCAAGGCAATATTTACCGACGAATACATGTGCCTACTCAACTCGGTGCCCGAGGACAGGAGCCTGCCGGGATTCGTGATCGCGGAGGGCTCGCGCTACGATTATCTGCACCTCGTCGGCGGCGACACGTTCTACGTGTACGGTCTTGACGGCGAGCTTTTATGCGAGCTGCCGCTCTCGACTGTCTATGACCAGTTCGACGGCATCGTGAACGTCGAGCCCATATTCTGCTCCGACGGCGGCATATACTTCGTCGCCGAGGCGGAGACCGTCATCGGCGGCAGCGAGACCGATCAGGACAACTGGTTCTTAGCCGGCGGGAAAAAGAAGTACGACTATGTCCTGTGCCGCGCCGACATCGACACGGGCGAGATCGAGGTCATCATCGACTGGGAGAGAACGTGAGGGGAATATGAAGTTAGAGCTTATCAACCTCACAAAAAAGTACGGCTCTTTCACCGCGCTCGACCGTGTGAATATCACCTTCACCGAGGGCATATACGGCATACTCGGCGCGAACGGCGCGGGCAAGTCGACGATGATGAATCTTCTGACCGACAACATCGCGCGCACCGACGGAAAGATACTGTTCGACGACGGCGCCGACCCGTTCGACTCCGACGGCGCCGACATCCTGACGCTCGGACGCAGCTTTCGCCGCGTCCTCGGCTATATGCCGCAGGAGCAGGGCTGCTACGACCATATGACGGCGGAGACGTTTCTTTTCTACATGGCGGAGCTCAAAGCGATACCGAAAAAGCGCGCGCGCGACGAGATAGAAAAGCTTTTGACCGCCACGAATCTTTACGACGTGCGCCACAAAAAGTTAGGCGGCTACTCGGGCGGCATGAAGCAGCGCGTTCTCTTGGCGCAGGCGCTGCTCGGCGACCCGAAGGTCGTCATCCTTGACGAGCCGACGGCGGGTCTCGACCCGAAGGAGCGCATCCGCATACGCAATTTCATCTCGTCGCTGTCGCGAGGACGCATAATCCTCCTTGCGACCCACATCGTCAGCGACATCGAGTCGATATCGGACAGGATAATCATGATGAAGCGCGGACGCGTCGTCGGCATCGACACGCCGTCCGAGCTTATAGGCAGCGTCGCCGACAAGGTCAAGGAGCTGCCGTGCCGCGCCGAGGACCTCGAACGAATGCAGGATCTGTACCGCGTCGGCAACGTGTTCCAGCGTCAGGGAAAGACGTGGGTGCGCGTCGTCGGCGACACGCTTCCTGACGGCGGTCAGTACGTGCCCGACCATCTGTCGCTCGAGGACGTGTACCTCTATTATCTCGGAGAGTGACCGAAGATGAAAGAACTCAAACGCATTTTATCAAAGCCGCGCACGGTTCTGGCGCTCGCGCTCATAATACTTGCGAACGCGGTGCTTTTCGTGCGCGAGCAGGTGAAAAACAATTACGGACTCGACGTCTCGCTTCCGATCGGCGGCACTGTCATAATGTTTGACACCGTGACGGTGACGAACGAGACCGCGGACGCGCGCGGCGCGTACTCGCACTATTTACAGTGGATAGAAAAGGTGCGCGATATGGCGCCGTCAGACGCCGCCGAATATCTGCACACGCAGAAAGACGCGCTCGCGGACACCATCGCCGCCGACAGGGATAAAAACGACGGCGACATCAACGAGGACGCGCGCCTCGACTACGCCGCCGTCAACAGCCTTATCGGTCGCGTCGACTATATCGCCGGGTACGGAGAACTGCTCGACAATATCCGCGCAAACAAGGAAAATCTCTTGTCGTTCTCCATCTTCAATAAGCCCGGCAGCTTTTCGAGCCGCAACATCATAAAGACCGCGGACGAGTTTGAAAAGTTAGAGGACGTAAAGCTGACATTAGGCGCCGACGGCGCCGTCGACGCGCTTTTATCGTTTCACATGACAGACTATCTTTTGACGCTTGCGCTGACGCTGTTCGCGCTGTCGTTTTTGGAGGAGCGGCGCGCGGGACTGTGGGCAGTCGTACATGCGTCCCCGCGCGGACGGCTTCGCCTCGCCGTCAAAAGAACGACAATATTGCTTTTCGCATCCGCCGCGTTCGTCGTGATACTTTACGGCACGGACCTCATACTCGGATTCTCCGTCTACGGCGGCGTCCGCGACCTCGGACGCGCCGTGCAGTCGGTGGAGACGCTCGGCAGACTGCCCATTATTACTACCGTCGGCGGATTTCTCGTCCGCTATTTCATTCTGCGCGCCGCCGCCGCGTTTCTCATCGGACTGCTTTTGTGGCTGCTGCTCTCCGCCGTCGACAATGTAAAATACGCTCTTGTCGCCGCCGCGTTTGCGATCGCGGTAGAATACAGCCTTTACACGTTTCTGCCCGTGCAGAGCGCGTTCAACGTGTTCAAATACTTCAATATCTTCACCTACATCAGCCTCTCCGACCTCTACACCGACTACCTCAACGTCGACATCTTCTCGTACCCGCTCGGCATACGCGCGGTGTCGCAGGCGGCGCTTCCGTTTCTGTGCATTATTGCCGCGTCCGCGTGCATTTTTGTCATGTGCCAAAAACGCCCCGCATCGGGACGCGACATTTTAGGCCGCGCCGCTTACATCATCAACAGCGTCACGGACAAACTCTTGCGCCGCTTTCACATGCTCGGCATGGAGCTCTACAAAACGCTGTGGATAGGAAAAGGCGTCGTCATCGTCGCACTGCTCGCGTACACCGTGACAGAGCTGACATTCTCCGTCAGCGTGCCTGTCAAAAGCCTTTCGGAGCAGACGGCGAGGGAGTACACGGTCGAGTTCGCGGGCATGATAACGGACGATGTCCTGTCCCGCATGGACGCGGAGCAAAAACGGCTCGAAGGCGACGTCGCCGCATATGAGGACGCTCTCATCGCCTACGACAGAGGCGAGCTCGACTATAAGCATCTGAACGTGCTCGCCGCCGCTGCGTCGACGGCGAAGACGAAGCTCGAGGGACTCGCCGCCGTCCGCGAACGCGTGCAGTCGCTGACCGCGCTCGGCAAGGAGTACGGCATCGAGCCGTGGCTCGTCGACGAGATACCGTTTGAAAGCGTGTACGGCGCACGCGCGCAGTATGAGCGGCGAACGGCGGCGCTTACGGCTGTGCTCGCGCTAACACTTATCCTTGCCGCGAACGTCACATACGAGCGACAGTCCGGCATGACGAAGCTGCTCGCCGCATCCGCGCGCGGGCGCGACACGCTCATCGGGCGCAAGCTCGCGACGGCGGCGATTATGACTGCCGCCGTGTGGCTGCTCGTCTACGGCGCGGAGCTGCGCACGTTCATATGCAACTTCACCGTCACCGCGTGGGATGCGCCTGTATGCTGCATCTCGATGATGCAGAAATTCCCGTCTCACATCACGGTCAGGGTATGGCTCGCACTCCTTTACCTTTATCGGTACGTGTGCCTTTACTGCGTCTCCGTCGTCGTGCTCGCCGTCTCGTCGCTTGCGTCGCGGACGGAGGCCGCGTACGTCGCCGCGTGCGCCGTGACCGTTGTCCCGTCGCTGCTGTACGCATACATGAACGTCGATGTGCTCGCACCGATCTCACTTATAGTGCCCGTCGAGGCGATGTCGCTTCTGACTGACGCGGGCGGCGCGCCGTCGTGTGCGATCATATGCGGCGCAGTCGTCATATGCACGGCGGCTGTCATGATCGCGCTTATGTACGCGTCCGCATGCGGTAAGCTGCGACGCGATTTTCGCCGCATCTTCCGCAAAGCGAATACGATACGGCAATAGTTGCGCCGCGCGCTTTGCGAAGCGGACATAACTCAGCATGTAATAATTTTTCAAAAAATCGGGGCGGCTTTTCAAAGGAAAGCCGCCCGTGATTTTATGTTTACTTGCATTGACTGTCAGCCGACTTTGTAGAGCTTTATCTCTGCGATGTTGCAGTAGTAGTCGCCCTTCGGCACGTCGTAGCGTATGTAGCGGTACGCACAGCCGTCCGGCATAAAGGCGAAGTTGATGCCCGACGCGGGCGCTGCGGTCACCTCGTACAGCTCGGTCCAGTTTTCGCCGTCGTCGGAGCCGTAGAATTTGCCGCCCACCATGCGTCCCTCGTAGCTGCCGCGGGGCGCGAAGCCGAGTACGCCGAATTCGGTTTTTTCTCCGAGGTCGATCTCGAGCCAGCCGCTTCCGACGCCGTCAAAGAACGAACCGAGGTCGCCGTCGATGACGTGGTCGGCAGTGTCGCTGCCGTTGTTCCACGGCTGCGAGCCGTCGATCTTGGCGCCGTCGAGCGATATCTCCTCAAGGCTGACGTCTCCCATCTTCGAACCTTCGATGATGTAGGTCGTTATCGAGTTCGATTTCAGCTCCGCGACAAGACCGCCCTCGTACGTGGCGATGTCATCGAGCTCTGCCCATTTTTCAAGCCTTGTGCCGCCGCGTCCGCTCGTTCTTACGACCTTCGCGGTCGGACCGACAGCTTCAAACTGTGACAGATCGAAGTTGACGGTCTTCGGTTTCGGCGTCGGGTTGACGGCGACGATGACGAGCGTACCCGTCTCCTTATCGTATGCGGCGAGCGAATCGGCGCCGCAGCTTATGAGCGTATAGCCGGGGCGGATATAGCGCGTGAACTGACCCATGCCGTAGTACTTCTGCGTGAGGATTATCTCCTCCTTGTCGTGATCGGCGACAGCGAGACCCCAGAAGCCGCCGTTCACGTCAACCATGCCGGAGTCGCGTATGCCGTTGTAGCCGTCCTTGGAGATGTGGTTGTCGATTGCCTGCCACATCACCCAGCCGCACGGCATGAGCGCGTTGATGTCGGAGATTATCTTCTCACCGAACCACAGCGCCGAGCCCATCTGACCGGGATTTGTGCCTACGGTGCCGTTGCCGTCGACCTCGCTCATCCACATGATGAAGCCCTCGTCGCGCGCGAGCTGACCGAGCGCGGCGATGTCGTTGGTGCCGTAGGAGTGCGTGTTGATGCGTCCGATAACGGCTTTCGCCGCTCTCGAATACTGGTTGTATTCGGCGAGCTGAAGTCCCGTGTTCGTCTCGTCGGACGCGGAAATTATGACGTTGCCGAGGTCGTACTTTTCGAGCGCTTTCGCAGTCTCGGTTATGATCTTCGACTGTGCGTGGCCGGCGTCGAAGTGGCAGCCCTCCTGCTTTTCGCTGTACGCGCCCCAGTAATTGGTGTTGGGCTCGTTCATCGGCGCGACGCTCGTGACCTTGATGCCCATCGTGTTCTGTATGTAGTCGGTGACGTGCGCGAGATACTCGGCAAAATCCGTGTAGCAGTCGGTCTTGAGGTTGTTCTGTCCCGCGTTGATGTTGCCCGACGAGCAGCCGCTGTTCGTCATAAAGTACGGGGGCGAGTTGGAGAACACCTCGACGATGGCGTTCTCACCCGCAGCGTCTACGCAGCGCTGCAGCACGTTGAGCTGGTTGTGATCGGCGTCATAGTCGTACTCGTAGCCGCCGTTTCCGTCGGGATAGAGCCAGCCGGGGACGGCGGAGTCGGTGCGCCTGATGTGCGTATGCGTCGGATCGTCGCCGCCGCCGATGTTGTAGCGCATGATGTTCATGCGCAGTCCGTCGTCGCCGTAAAAGGCGTCGGCAGCTTTCTGTGCGAGCGTGTCGGAGTAGCCGAGTCTGTTCGCCCACCAGCAGAGCGACGTGCCCCACCCCTGGAATATGCCGCCGTTGTTGGTCTGCTGATTGAGAGGCGAAACTGTCACGGTGTAGTCGACGTCGACATCTGCGGGCGTCTGACCTGTGTGACCGACGGGAGCCGACGTTTCGGGCGCGCCGGCAGTCGTGACTGATGACGGCGACGATGTGCCCGTGCCGTTGCCTGTTTCGTCTTTACCGCCGCCGGAAGGTCCGCAGCCGACGGTCATAAAGACAGTCAGCATAGCGAGCGCGAGTGATATAATTCGAATGAATTTTGGTGTTTTCATCATATTCGCTGCCTTTCTTTCGTTCATAATTATATGATACTACAATTTTTATGCAAATGCAAGATTATATTCCCGCGCGGGGGATTTTTTGAAAAAGTTTTCTGCACGACGGAAACGTGTCGCAGGTTGGCGCACCAGCGACGAACTGCCGCCGTAAGGCTTCACAGTTTCACCTACACGTACCGCGCTCGTGCGTTGACGGCGCGACACGGCTGGACGCAGACACGACGTCTGGACGGCGATATCGCCATGCCGCGCATCGCAGACTCCCCCGCTTAACCTGCGCACGCAACAATTTACCGTAGCCGCTTTATCCCCTCATCTGCCTATATTATACCACAAGATTTACGATTTGTCAAGTATTTTTCACAAATTTGTGTGAATTATTTTTGCTTTTTGCGTCACTGCCAGACCGTATCCACAACTAATATCTCCGTTCACCACGGTTCATTGTGCTACCTTTTCCCACCGGCAGCTACCTTTGACTATCTGACGTGGTGACGTCTTTCACACCTTCGAACAGGTTTTTGACAAGGGGGACTTTCTCGCAAGAAAGTCCCCCTTGTCGAACCCGAAAGAGGCTCCCGTG
>CANPXS010000036.1 GCA_947586625.1 uncultured Clostridia bacterium
TTGATGATTTGAAAGCGGTGTATTCAGACTACAAAGAAAGAACAAAATCCTTGCATAATTACATGAAACGGCAATGGTGCTTTGTGGCAAGGATGGCAAACACATTTAAGGAAATGAGGATATAAGCTGTTCTCAGTTCCCTACGCATAGATTCAACAGCGAAATACGAGAAACAGACCGCCGCACACCGCCTCCCCCTTACCCAAAAGGTGAGGGGGATTTTTACTGCCGTATCGCATCGACACGGCTCCTTTTTCAACTGTCCGTTCAATAATTCGACGGGAATTTGACAACGCGGTCATTGATTTGTGCGCGGGATATGATATAATCAAATCAGAACGAAGCGCTGCGTTACCGACAATTTCAAATCCATATTTGGGAGAATTATTATGGACATCATCATTTCAAAAAATCTGCGGGAGTTTCGCCGCAAAAAGGGGAACACGCAGGAAGAGCTTGCCGAGCATCTCGGCATTTCGATCTCGGCTGTCTCAAAGTGGGAACGCAACGAGGGCTACCCCGATATCACGCTTTTGCCGGGGATCGCGGAATTCTACGGCGTCACGGAGGACGATCTGCTCGGCGTGGGAGAGGGCAAGAAGAAGGAGAAGATCGACGCGTACAGAAAAAAAGCGATGGAGCATCTCAGCGTCGGCGAGACGGGAGACGCGGTCGGGATATTCCGTGAGCTCTATGCGGAATTTCCGAACAATCACGAGATAATCGGCGGTCTTGCGTTTGCGATCTACGTCGATTACAACGGGAATCGCAAAAATAAAGAATGCCTCAACGAGGTCATCGCCCTCGAAAAGCGCATCCTTGACGAATCGACGGTGCAAATTTTGAGAGATCTTGCGATCGAGCGCATCTGCTATTCATATGCGGCGCTCGGCGACACGGAAAAAGCCGTGGAATATGCCGATATGGCGGGCAGTCTCAATTCTTCGCGGGAGATACTCACGGCGAACGTGCTTTCGGGAGACGAGCAGACAAAGGCAAATCAAAGTCTTATAATCCAGCTTGTCGCGATCTTGCAGAACGCCGTTTACCATGTCGGCTCGGCGGACTGGCTGACGAGGCATAAGACCGTTCTCGGACTGTCAGAGCTGTTCTTTGACGACAGCCATGATCTGAATGCCGCAAATGCGCACTACTACTGCGCGAGAATTTATGCCGGTATGGAGGACGAAGGCGATAAGGTCAGATACCATCTCGAAAAGCTCGCGGAATGTGCAAAATATAACGACATGGCGAGCGGCGGCTTCAGGTACGGGGGAGCTTTATTCGGGGACTATGATGTTGTCGACCGCATCGACGTCAAAAGCGACAGGGAGACGTGCAGGTCGCTTTATTCCCGCCTGATCTCACCGTCAGAGAGTCCGATGTTCGACAGATTCCGCGGCGAAGAATGGTTCGGCAAGGTCGAGAGAGCACTCGGAGAGGGGTAAAACGGAAAAGATATTTACGGCGCGCCGTCATTTTTGCGGCGCGCCGTTAGTCGTTTTTCGTTTTGTCTTTAGAATTATACCGCTCGAGAAAGCTGTGCTCGACGCCGTCCGACTTGTAGGCGGGGAACGTATCGAGGCATACGGCGTGTATGCTGTTGAATATGCTTTTTTCGAGTACGGGATTCGTCTTTGACAGCTCGCGCAGAAGCGCCTTTATCTCGAACCGTTTCGAATTGCCGACGCCGTCGGCGGACATTCCCGCCGCCTCGGTGAAGCGGCACGCGCATCGTATAAACGACAGTCCGTTGTACCGCGCCCACGCGACTATATCGTCCTCGCGCACGCAGTAAAGGGGGCGGATCAGCTCCATTCCCTCGAAGTTTTGACTGTGCACCTTCGGTATCATCGCCTGCAGCTGCGAGCCGTAGAACATGCCGAGCAGCGTCGTCTCGATGACGTCGTTAAAATGATGACCGAGGGCGATCTTGCCACAGCCGAGCTCCTTCGCCTTCGCGTAGAGGTGACCGCGCCGCATGCGGGCGCATAAATAGCAGGGCGAGTCGCCCGCGGCGGCCTCGGACGACGCGAATATGTCCGTCTCGAAAAATGTCGCTGGTATGCCGAGACGCGATGCGTTTTCCTCTATCATGCGGCGGTTCTCGGCGCTGTAGCCGGGGTCCATGACGAGATAGACGAGCTCGAACCGCACCTCGCTTATGCGCTCTAAAAGCTGCATCAGCTTCGCCATCAGCATCGAATCCTTGCCGCCCGATATGCAGACCGCTATCCTGTCGCCCTCGCCGATCAGCTCATACCGCTTGACGGCGGCGATGAACGGGTTCCACAGCTCACGCCTGTACTTTTTTACAATGCTGCGCTCGCACAGCGCGCGCTCGTCGAGCTGTCTCAAAGCTGTTTTGCCTTGTCGAACGTCGCCTTTACGGCGTCGATGACGGTGCCGCGGAACGCGTGCTCCTCAAGCACGCGCACGCCCTCGATGGTGGTGCCGCCCGGCGAGCATATCATATCCTTGAGCTCGCCCGGGTGCTTGCCCGTTTCGAGCATCAGCTTCGCCGAGCCGAGGACGGTCTGCGCGACGAGAGTGTACGACTCGCGGCGCGGTATGCCCGCGGCGACGGCGCTGTCGGCGAGCGCCTCGAGGAACATGAACACGTACGCGGGCGAGCTCGCGCATACGCCTGCGACGTCGTCGATAAACTTTTCCACGATTTCGACGGCGAGTCCGAAGCCGTTGAAAAGCTCCATGCAGCGCGCCATCTCCTCGTCGGTGACGTATTCGTTGCGGCAGACGCCCATGCAGCCCTCGCCGACGAGGACGGGAGTGTTCGGCATAAGACGCACTATCTTGACGGGCCGTCCGAACGCTTCGTTCAGCTCCGCTATCGACTTGCTGACGGCGATATTGACGACGATGGTGTTCTCGCGCACATCTGAACTGATCCCGGAGAGCACGCCCGCGACATGCTGCGGCTTGACGGCGACGAACAGTATATCGGCAAACCGTGCAGCCTCGTGACCGTCGGCGGCGATGCGTATGCCGTACTGCGATTTCACGCTGTTTGTTGTTGTAGTCGATATGTCGTAGCCGACGATATCGTTTTTGTCGGCGAGCTTCCCGCGCAAGATCCCGCCTATGACGGACGCGCCGATGTTGCCGAGTCCTATAAATCCTATTTTCATGTCCTTTATGTTTTCCTTTTTGAGCTGCCTTTTTATCCCATTATACTATGCCGAGCCGCCCGCGTCAAGAAATATTCGGCAAATGACTGCCTATATAATATAATCCAAATCGTAATATTAAATATGACGGGATAGAAGAGGTCACCGGTCGAGCGATAACAGACGATCTTACGACGCAAACGGTTGATCTGCGTCTTTGACATTCCTTGGCGAAGCAACATTGCGGTTCTTAAACATTGTCTCCCGTCAGGTGTTCGGACTGCACATTTTGTGTTATGATCTTTGTTAAGTCATAGCAAACCTACGCGGCGTTTTGTTTGTTGTGGCGACTTCAATTATACCGCGTCTGCAGCGGTTCTTTCAATACCTCCTATTTCATTTTACAGTGCGCCATTTTTATGTTTGTCTGTAATTGATCCGCATCGTTCTGTTCGCTTGTCTCCGCCGGCGAACGAAAACAATATCTTCCTCGCCTGCCACTTGCATTTATGCGGGAAATATAGTACAATACGAGACGTAAACCGTATAAGATCATATCCGAGGACAGAAATGAAAGACGGATTTATAAAAGCCGCGTCCTGTACGCCCGACATCGTCGTCGCCGACGTGTCGCATAACAGAGTCTCGATCGCACAGCGTGCGCGTGAGGCTGCGGGTGCGGGCGCGAAGATAATAGTTTTCCCCGAGCTCTGCATGTGCGGTTACACATGCTCGGACCTCTTTTGGCAAAAGGCGATGCTCGACGCGTGTGTGTCGGAGCTGTTGGCTTTGGCAAACGACACGAAGGACCTCGACGCGCTCATATTTGTCGGGCTGCCGTTCGAGTACGGGTTCAAGCTCTATAACGTTGCCGCGGCGCTCTGCCGCGGTCGCGTCGTCGGCATCGTGCCGAAGACGCATCTTCCGACATACAACGAATACTACGAGGCGCGCCACTTCACGCCCGGTCCGCGCGAGGCGCGGACTGTGAAGCTCGGGTCAGGCGCCGGCGCGTATGACGTGATGTTCGGCGCCGACATCATATTCGAGTGCAGTTCAGTGCCGTCGCTGTCTGTCGCATGTGAGATATGCGAGGACTTATGGGTGCCGTCGCCGCCGAGCATACGCCACGCGGGCGCGGGCGCGTCCGTCATCGTCAACCTGTCTGCGGGCGACGAGATGACGGGCAAGGACCGCTACCGCCGCGACCTCGTCGTCGGGCAGTCGGCGCGTCTCATCTGCGGCTACGTATACGCCGCCGCCGGCGACGGCGAGTCGACGACCGACCTCGTATTTGCGGCTCACAACATGATAGCGGAGAACGGCTCGCTGCTCGCCGAAGCGGAGAGGTTCAAGAATGAGACCGTTTACGGCGACATCGACGTCGAAAGACTCGCCTCCGAGCGCCGCCGCATGACGACGTATCCTCCCGTCGACAAAACCGGGTACACGGTCGTCGGCTTTGACCTCGACGTGACCGAAACTGTGCTCACGCGCCGCTTTGACCGCCGTCCGTTCGTGCCCGACTCAAAGGCTGACCGCGACCGCCGCTGCGACGAGATACTGACGATGCAGGCGGTGGGGCTCAAAAAGCGTCTCGTCCACACGCACTCGTCCGCCGTTATCGGCATATCGGGCGGGCTCGACTCGACGCTCGCGCTTCTCGTGACGGCGCGCGCGTTCGATATGTGCGGCATGGACAGGAAAAACATACTCGCCGTCACGATGCCGTGCTTCGGCACCACCGACCGCACATACAACAACGCCTGCCGTCTTGCCGAAAGCGTCGGCGCGACGCTGCGCGAGGTGCCGATAGCGGACGCCGTCCGCGTCCACTTCCGCGACATCGGTCACGACGAGTCCGACCACTCGGTCACGTACGAGAACTGTCAGGCGCGCGAGCGCACACAGGTGCTGATGGATCTCGCAAACAAGACGGGCGCGCTCGTCATCGGCACCGGCGACCTGTCCGAGCTCGCGCTCGGCTGGGCGACCTACAACGGCGACCACATGTCGATGTACGCGGTCAACGTATCGGTGCCGAAGACGCTCGTGCGCCATCTCGTCCGATACTACGCCGACACGTGCGGCGACGGGGCGCTGTCGAAAACGCTTCTCGACGTGCTCGACACGCCCGTGTCGCCGGAGCTTCTGCCGCCCGAGGACGGCAAAATATCGCAGAAGACCGAGGACCTCGTCGGTCCCTACGAGCTGCACGACTTTTTCCTTTACTATATGCTGCGCTCAAATTTCCCGCCGAAGAAGATATACCGCATAGCGAAGCTCGCGTTCGCGGGCGAATACGACGATGATACGATACTTTACTGGATGCGCGTATTTTATAGGCGGTTCTTCGCGCAGCAGTTCAAGCGCTCATGTCTGCCCGACGGTCCGAAGGTCGGAAGCGTCGCCGTGTCGCCGAGAGGCGACCTGCGCATGCCGAGCGACGCTGCGGCGCGTCTGTGGCTCTCTGAGCTTTGAAAAAATCGCGCGCGGGGACTTGAAAACATGCGCGCATTGTGATATACTCTTGTCAGAACATTGGAAAATATATCTATAAGGAGACAAATCCATGGCAAACTACAATAAGAAGACCATCGAAGATATCGACGTTGCCGGCAAGCGCGTTCTCGCTCGCTGCGACTTCAACGTTCCGATGGACGGCACAACGATCACCGACGACAAGCGCATCGTAGGCGCTATGCCGACGATCAAGTATCTCTCCGACCACGGCGCAAGAGTCATTCTCTGCTCCCACCTCGGCAGACCGCACAACGTGTTCAACGAGAAGATCAAGCTCGACAAGAAGGAAAAGGCAAAGGTAGAGGCTCTTCCCGAGTCCGAGCGCGAGGCTGCTACGGCTTCCTATATCGAGAAGGCTAAGGGCGATATAAAGAAACTCTCGCTCGCTCCTATCGCGGCGCGCATCTCCGAGTACCTCGGCAAGCCCGTCGTCATGGCTGCCGACGTCGTCGGTCCCGACGCGAAGGCTAAGGCTGCCGCTCTCAAGGACGGCGACGTGATGCTGCTCGAAAACGTCCGTTTCCACGCTGAGGAAGAAAAGAACGATCCCGCGTTCGCAAAGGAGCTCGCCTCCATGGCGGACATCTACGTAAACGATGCGTTCGGCACCGCTCACCGCGCTCACGCGTCAACGGCAGGCGTCGCCGACTATCTCCCCGCAGTCTGCGGCTATCTGATCCAGAAGGAGATCACCATCATGGGTCAGGCGCTCGAGGATCCGAAGCGTCCGTTCGTCGCTATCCTCGGCGGCGCGAAGGTATCGGATAAGATAGGCGTCATCAACAACCTCATCGAGAAGGTGGACATGCTCATCATCGGCGGCGGTATGGCGTACACGTTCTTCCGCGCTATCGGCTCGCCCATCGGCGACTCCATCTGCGAGAACGACAAGGTCGACCTCGCGCGTGAGATCATGGACAAGGCGCGTGCAAAGGGCGTCAAGTTCCTGCTCCCCGTCGACAACATAATCGGAAGAGAATATAAGGAAGATACTCCCTACATGCGCATCTACTCCGACGCTATCCCGGACGGCTGGATGGGCCTCGACATCGGGCAGACGACGCAGGATCTCTACTCCAAGTCCATCAAGGGCGCGGGCACGGTAGTTTGGAACGGTCCGATGGGCGTTTCCGAGTGGGAGCACTTCGCAGCGGGCACCGAGAGCGTTGCAGAAGCAGTCGCTGATTCGGGCGCTATCTCCATTATCGGCGGCGGCGACTCCGCAGCTGCTATCGAAAAGCTCGGATATGCGGACAAGATGACGCATATCTCCACGGGCGGCGGCGCGAGCCTCGAGTTCCTCGAGGGCAAGGAGCTCCCCGGCATAGCATGCCTCAACGATAAGGAATAATAAGTCAATAAAAGTTTTTGAAAACGATATCGGCAGAGCTAATATGAGAGAAGCAGGTTAAATCTGGGGGAAGCTTTTTGGTACGACGGGAACCTTTTTGTAAAAGGTTCCCCCGTCCTTCCAAAAGCGGACCAAATCTGATTATCTTAAGTTCTCCCAAAGATTTTCGTTTGATAAAACAAAAGCAAAAAGAGTCAATAAAAGTTTTTAAGGGGGTGTGGGGGTGCTTTTTTCAAAAAGCACCCTCACGAAAATAAAATGAAATCAACAAGAAGAACCGTTATTGCGGGCAACTGGAAGATGAACAAGACGCCGTCCGAGGCGAGCGCGCTCGTTTCCGCCATCGCGGAAAAGGCGGCGGGCAAGGACGCGTGCGACGTAGTGCTCTGCGTGCCGTACGTGGACATTCCGGCGGCTGTCGAGGCTGCTAAGGGCACGAACGTGAAGATCGGCGCCGAGAACGTGCATTTCAAGGAATCGGGCGCGTACACGGGCGAGATCTCGGCGGCGATGCTCGTCGAGTGCGGCGTGCAGTACGTCATCGTCGGTCACAGCGAGCGCAGGCAGTACTTCGGCGAGACCGATACGACAGTCAATCTCCGCGCGAAGGCGGGACTTGCGGCAGGACTCAAGGTCATAATCTGCGTCGGCGAAGTTCTCGAACAGCGTCAGGCGGGCATCACGTCCGAGATCGTCTCGATGCAGACGAAACTCGCGCTCGCCGGGATCGAGGATCTGTCGAACGTCATTATCGCGTATGAGCCTGTATGGGCTATCGGCACGGGTCTGACTGCGACGCCGGAGCAGGCGGACGAGGTCTGCGGCATCATCCGCGTCGTCGTCGCCGGTCTCTACGACGAAAAGACGGCTGAGGCGTTGACGATCCAGTACGGTGGCTCCATGAACGACAAGAACGCGGCAGAACTGCTCGCAAAGGTCAACGTCGACGGCGGTCTCATCGGCGGCGCATCGCTCAAGGCCGACGCGTTCGGCGCCATCATCGACGCGGCTCAGTGAGGATTATAATTTAAATGCAGGGAGGGCGGAAAACTTCTTGAAATGAAGTTGGCTTTTTCGCAAAGCGAAAAAGCAGAAGAAGGGGCGAATGCCCCTTCTTCCTTTTTCCCCTGCACTCGCACACTTTTCGCGAAGCGAAAACGTGTAGCATCTCGGCGCGTAAGCGACGAGATGCCTCCCACCTTTCAAGAACTTTTATTACAAGTTTTCTTTTGAAAAAATAAATGGAAACAATATCTTCAGTGATGGCTTAAGATAAACACTATTTAGTCCGCTTTGTGCGAAGAGCATCTCCTCACTTTGTTCGGAGCTGCCACACTTTCCGCGAAGCGGAAAGTGCAGGACGGCTTCGAGTGTAACGAGAAGACGTTACACACACATTTCCGCGAAGCGGAAAGTGTCGGAGGTTTGGAGCGTAAGCGACAAAACTCCTACCTTTCTACAAAAAGGGGTCCCCGAGTAAAGAAGTTTTCTCTGCATAAAAAATTTTCAAGAACTTTTATGGCATTTTTTGTTTGTCGTCCAAATAACGGGTACGTGTACGAATACTGCTGCATCCGATTTGCAGAAAAAAAGCTCGGCGGCGGGGAGCTTTTCACCGCTCCCCGCCGCTTCAACTTTATTTCTTCACTTTGAAAATGCGCTTCAGTATCGGGACAAAAATTTTCGGCGGTCGGACTATCACTATCTTCATATATGTACCTCTCTTTTTCGCGTTTCGGCTTTTGCATTGTCAATATAATGATATGCGCCCGGGGACATTTTTGTCCACGGGCGTATATCCGATATGCGTTGCGTATATGATGCGCATTATTCATTTGTCCCACGGGCGTTTATCCTTCAGTATCGCGTAAAGCGCGCGGTAGCTGTTGTGACGCTCGCGCGGTATGACGCCGTCGTTCACCGCCTTTATGACGGCGCAGCCGTCCTCGCACACATGCGTGCATTTCGTGTATCTGCACTTGCCGTGATACGGCTCAAACTCGGGAAACGTGAACGGTAGCGCTTCACATGAGAAGAAGTCGAACCGCTCGAAATCGAGCAGACTGAACCCCGGCGTGTCCGCCACGTAAACGCGGCTGCCCGTCTCCGTCGGATATAGCTCGACGTGCCGCGTCGTCTGCTTTCCGCGCGAAATTTTGCGGCTAAGCGCGCCCGTGCCGAGGTGAAGGTCAGGGTAAAGCCTGTTGAGAAGCGTCGACTTTCCCGCCCCCGACGCGCCCGCGAACGCCGTCACTATTATGCCGTCGCCGCCCTCTCCGCCGAGCGAGTCTATGTACCGCGACAGCGCGTCGACGCCGTCGCCCGTCTCGGCGCTGACGGGGAAAACGCTGTACCCGACGCGCCTGTATATGTCCGCCGCCCTCGCCGCCGCGTCCTCGTCGAGCTCACGCTTCGTGATTATGACCGCCGCGCTTATGTCCGCGTGCTCCGCGATGCATAAAAGCTTGTCGACCGACAAAAGATCGGGCGCGGGACGGCACGTCGGTACGATGGCGAACAGCGTGTCGAGATTCGCCATCGGCGGACGGATCAGAAGGCTCCGCCTCTCCTCGATCTCGTCTATGACGTACGCGTCGGCTTCGAGTGCAAGCCTTACTCTGTCGCCGACAGTCGGCGAGATGTGTTCGCGCCTGAATACGCCGCGCGCACGGCACTCGTAGCACTCGCCGTCGGCGAGCACCGTATACAGCCCGCCGACGCCCTTAATTATAACTCCGTTTAGAACCATGACCACTCCGGTATCGGCGTCTCCGTCACGGGCGGTTCCGTCTCAACGACAGGCTCCGGGCCGAGACTGACGACGAAATCGACCGCCGTCCCCTCCGTCACCGTCGTGAACGCGACCCTGCTCTGCCTTATGACGGTCCCCTCTGCCGCGGACGAATACTCGTACGTCACGTTTCCGACCGTGAGCCCGTTCTCCTCGACCGCGACGCGCGCCCTGCGCTCCGTCATGCCCGTGAAGTCGGGTACCGAATGAGTCTTTATATCCGACCCCTTGCTTACGTACAGCGTAACGGTGTCGCCCGAGCTGACCGTCGACCCCGACGTCGGGTCGGAACCGTATACGAGCCCCGTCGCGACGGCGGTGTTGAAATCGTCCACGATCTGCACACGCAGACCGTACATCTTCGTCAGCGTGTCCTCGACTGTTCTGTAATCCTGCATGAGGAATTCTGGCAAAACGAACGTCTCGGTGCCGCGGCTGACAGTCAGATGGAGCTGCAACGGACGCTTGCCGGACTCGACGCGTCTGCGCTCACCCGCCGCGGGCTCCTGCTCGAATATCGTCCCCATCGGCAGCTCGCTGTTGTACACGTACTCGACTTCGACCCTGTAGTCCTTCGCTGAAAGCTCGTCCTCGAGCCCGACGTAGTACGACGTGCCGATGAAGTTGTCCACCGTCATGACGTACGACTTGTCAAGATCGTCGTTAAAGAGCACATACGTCCAAAGATAGTAGGCGCTTATAATGCACGCGAAAAGGAACGCGAACGCGACGCCCAAAATAATCGGCAGCATCGAGGCGCCGAGGTAGTTTTTCTGCTTCTTCCTGTGATGCTTCTTCTTTTTATTCTTTTTTTCAACTATGGGAGGCAGGAGCGGCTTGAACACCGCCGACGGATCTTTCCCGAGCGTCTCGAGCCAATGATACATCTGCTCCGCCGACTGGAACCTGCGCGACGGCGACTTTTCCATCGCCGTCATTATTATCTGCTCGAGCCCGCGCGGTATGTCGCGCTTTATCTCACGCGGCATCACCGGCGTCGACGTGACGTGCAGCATCGCCGTCTCGAGCGGCGTTTTCGCGTCGAACGGCAAAACTCCCGTCGCCATCTCGTACAGCATCGCGCCGGCTGAATATATGTCTGCGCGGTAATCGGACTTCTGTCCGCTCGCCTGCTCGGGACTTATATAGTACGCGGTGCCGACTGCCAGCTCCGCGGTCGCCAGCGACTCGCCCTGCGGGAGCTGCGCTATGCCGAAATCCGTCACCTTGATGCTGCCGTCGGGCAAAAGCATTATATTCTGCGGCTTGATATCGCGGTGCGCGATGCCGCGCTCATGCGCGTGTATCAGCGCCTTCAGTATCTGCCCCATGATACCGACGATCTCCTGCGTCGGCATCGCGCCTGTCTTCGACATATAGCTGCGCAGCGTTATGCCCTCGAGGTACTCCATGACGATATATTTCTGCTGTCCGCGCATCGATACGTCGTAAATGCTCACGATGTTCGGATGCGACAGCATCGCGACGGCTTTAGACTCGTTTATGAAACGCTTCACGGCGTCGTCGTCCTTCGCGATATGGTCCTGGAGCATCTTTATCGCGACAGTGCGGTGCGCGACCTTGTCATAGCCGCGGAAAACGACCGCCATACCGCCGACGCCGACTACTTTTTCAATATTATATCTTCCGTCGAGGGTAGTGCCGACGTATCTCTCGTATGACTCCATATCTCACCTTCGCATGCCTGTCACGGTATGCATATTACTCGCACTTGGCAAGTATCACCGTTATATTGTCCTTACCGCCGCCGCGGTTGGCGGCAGCCACCATCGCGTCAGTTTTCTCGTCGAGCGTGCCCTTGCCTGTGATTATCTTCACGACCTCAGCCTTGTCCGTCATCGTCGGCAGTCCGTCCGAGCACAGAAGCACGTATGAGCCCTTCTCGAGCGTCACCGTGTACGTGTCGGGCTCGACAGTCTCGTCGGTGCCGATCGCGCGCGTTATGATGTTGCGCTTCGACGACGTCTCCGCCTGCGAGCTCGTCATCACTCCAAGGTCGACGAGGTACTGCACATACGAGTGGTCCCTCGTTATCTGCTTGAGCTTGCCGTGCGAGATGACGTAAAGCCTGCTGTCGCCGACGTTTACCGCGTAGAGCGTGTGACCGTACACGACGGCGCCGACAAACGTCGTGCCCATGCCCGACAGCTCGGGAGTCTCCTCCGCCTTGTCGAACACGGCGAGATTCGCCTCCCTCGCCGCATACGTCAGTATGCGCGGTATGTACCTGTCGAGGTCGAGATTCCCGTCGGCGAACACAGTTTCAAGGTCGCGCTTCACGCACTCGGTCGCGACCTCGCACGCGAGACTGCTCGCGACCTCGCCGCCGTTCGCGCCTCCCATGCCGTCGCAGACGAGCATGAACGCGACGTCGTCCGATATCGAGAACGTCGAATACGAGTCCTGATTCGAACTGCGCCTCAGTCCTACGTCACTTTTTGCCGAATATATCATATAAACCCCTTTTAGGAAAAGTTTTTGAAAGGTATCGGGAAACTTTTTTCAAAAAGTTTCCTGATTTAATTTATTAGAATTTGATATCCTCAACTGTCCGCACGCGGCGTCGATGTCGGGACCGAGACGGCGGCGCACAGTCGCGTTTATGCCGTCGCCGGTAAGAACGGCGCGGAACCTCTCGACCGACTCCCTGTCCGCGCGGCGCATGCCGACGCCCTCGACGTCGTTTAACGGTATGAGATTGACGTGCAGCGGCAGTCTGCGACCGCCGTCAGTCATATATTTTGATAAAAGCCTCGACAGCGACTTTGCGTCTGCGGGAGAGTCGTTCTTCCCCGCGATGAGCGTATACTCAAACGATATGCGCCGCCCCGTCGTCACGAACCAGTCGCGGCACGCGCGCAAAAGCTCGTCGATCTGATACGCGTCGTTGACGGGCATTATCTCCGACCGCGCCGCGTCCGCCGACGCGTGCAGCGATATCGACAGCGTCACGGGCAAATCGAGCTTTGAGAGCTCGTATATCTTCGGCACGAGCCCGCACGTCGAGAGCGATATGTGCCGCAGTCCGATGTTTTTGCCGTCCGGGTGCGATATGAGACGCAGAAAGCGGACGACATTGTCGAAATTGTCGAGCGGCTCCCCGATCCCCATCATCACGATGTTCGATATTCGCTCGCCCGAGTCGCGCTCGGCGGCTATGACCTCGCCCACGATCTCCGACGCGGAGAGGTCGCGGACGTGTCCCGATTTAGTGGACGCGCAGAATCGGCACCCCATGCGGCATCCGACCTGCGACGACACGCAAAGCGTGTTGCCGTGCTCGTACCGCATGAACACCGCCTCGATAGTGTTGCCGTCATAGAGACGGAACAGGTACTTCCTCGTACCGTCGATCTTTGAGACGAGACGCTTCTCGACTGTCGGCGTCTTTATGATGCAGTTTTCGCCGAGCATCTCGCGCAGTCCGCGCGGCAGATTCGACATCTCGTCAAACCCCGCGCCGCGCTCGTGCAGCCACGAGAATATCTGCTTCGCCCTGTACTTCGGCTGCATATACGGAGGCGACGTTATTATTGCCTCTATCTCCTCGGGAAACATGCCGAGAATGTCGGTCTTTTCGATATTTTCGCTCCCGCTCATCTCACCGCTCCCTTTACTTTATTCTTCTCAGCTTTGCCGCAAAAAATCCGTCCGTGCCGTGCCTGTTCGGCATGAACGTCGCGCGGCTCGCCGTCCCTATGTGGGGCAGCGTAAACGTATCCGCCGTGAAATCGTCGTGACTGTGGAGGAAATCGTCCACGATATCGTCGTTTTCGGCACGTCTTAGCGTGCATGTGGAGTAAACGAGCACGCCGCCATCTTTGACGAGCTCCGCCGACGACGACAGTATCGCCGACTGTATCTCCGGCAGACGTCTGACGTCGACCTCGCTTTTGTATCTTATGTCCGGCTTCTTTGCGATGACACCGAGCCCCGAGCACGGCACGTCGCATATCACGCGGTCGAACGCGCGTCGAAGCTCGCCGCAGTCTTTATCCCTCGCATCGCGAACCGACGTTGATATTATGCCGATGCCGAGCCTTTGCGCGCTCGCTCTCAGCAGTCCGAGCTTGTTTTCATGTATGTCGAACGCGTCGACCTCGCCCGAATTTTCCATCATTATCGCGGCGGCGAGGCTCTTGCCGCCCGGCGCCGCGCACACGTCCGCGACTCTCATCCCCGGACGCACGTCGAGTATTCGCACCGCCGCGTTCGACGCGGCGTCCTGTACGAAGTAGTTCCCGTCATCAAATCCCGGCAGTTCCGTCACCGGCACGCCCGCGGGTCTTACATCAATCATATCGCCGAAAAACGCGTTCGGCACCGCCTCTGCTCCGTGATTTGCCATCATTTCGAGCACCGCCTCCGCGCTCGTCCGCTGCGTGTTCACGCACAGCGTCACGTCGGGACGGCGGTTGACGGACGCGCAAAGCGCGTCTGCGTCGTCGGGGTAGTCGCGATGCCACAGCTCCACTATCCACTCGGGCAGCGAGTACAGCAGCGACGCGTCGCCGTCGGGGATGTCGAGCGCGCCTCCCTCGCGGAGCGCGCGCCGCAGAACGGCGTTGACGAGTCCACGCGAACGCGCGGGAGAAGCCGCGACAGTCTCATTTACCGCCGCGTGCGGCGGTATTTTGTCCATGTAATATATCTGGTAAAGCCCTACTCTGAGCGCCGACAGCGTCTCGCCGTCGAGCGTACCCGTGTCGCGCCCGGTCAGGTTCGCGATAACATAGTCGAGCGTGAGCGCGCGCTCGCATACGCCGTAGACGAGCGCCGCGTACAGCGACCTGTCCGCATGTGAAAGCTCCGCTTTCCCCATCGCCGCGCCGAGCTCGAGGTTCGGATATTTGCCGTCGCGCATGATGCGGCACAGCGACTTCACCGCCTCGGCGCGGACGTTGTATTCGCGGTGTTCGCCTCTCATCCGAGTATGTCGCCCGTTTTTATCCGTCTGCCGTTGACGAGGTCGGCGGCTCCCATCGCGCGCTTGCCCTCGGGCTGGCACTTCGTGATATAAAGTGTTCCCGACCCGCACCTGACCGCGATTTTGCCGCCGGACGTGGACAATATTTGTCCGCATTGACCGTCCGCCGCGTCCGTCGCATCATATTCGCCCGCGACGATCCTCAGACGCTTGCCGTCGGGCGTTTTCGTGTACGCGGACGGCGTCAGCGCGCGTATCTTGTCGTATACGCGCTTCGCATCGCACGAAAAGTCTATCACCATGTCCGCGTCCTCTATTTTGTGCGCATACGTCGCGCCGTCCGGCTGCGGCGTGCGCGTGACAGTTCCGTCCTTTATCCGCCTTATCGTCTCGACTATCGCATCAGACGCCGCTTTCGCGAGCTTATCGTGGACGTCGAAGAAGTCGTCGCCGTCCGCGATCTCAACCCTGCGCGTCAGTATCATGTCGCCGGTGTCGAGCCCCTCGTCCATGTACATCGCGGTGACGCCCGTTTCGCGCTCTCCGTCCATGATGGCGCGCTGTATCGGCGCGGCGCCGCGGTATTTCGGCAAGAGCGACGCGTGCGCGTTGACGCAGCCGTACCTCGGCTTATCGAGCACGAACTTCGGCAGTATCTTCCCGTACGCGACGACGACGATGAGTTCCGGGTCGACCTCGTCGAGATAACGCGCGAACTCCTCCGTCCTTATTTTATCGGGCTGACTCACCGCGATGCCGAGCCCCTCCGCCGTCACCTTGACGGGCGGCGGCGTCATATTGTAGCCGCGCCCCTTCGGCTTGTCGGGCTGCGTCACGACGGCGGCGATATCCTCGCCCGTCTGTGCGACGGCTTCGAGCACCGCCGACGCGATCTCGGGCGTGCCCATGAACATTATGCGCATTTACAGTTTCCCGCCTTTGCTTTTACTCGTCGTCCTCGTCGGTGACCATGCGGACGAGCACGTCCGGGTCGATGTAGAGCTTGCCGTCGAGATGGTCTATCTCGTGGCAGAACGCGCGCGCGAGCAGTCCCTCGCCCTCGTACGTCCGCATCGTGCCGCTCCTGTCGAGCGCCTGCACCTTCACGCGCGCGGGACGGCGCGTGATGCCGCACTCATCCGGTATCGAAAGACAGCCCTCGCGCTCGAGCTGCTCGCCCTCGCGCGCCGTTATCTCGGGATTGATCAGCTCAATAAGCCCCGAATCCTCTGTCTCGATGACCACAACGCGGCGGCGTACGCCTACCTGCGGCGCGGCAAGTCCTACCCCGTCCGCTTTACGCATGGTCTCCGCCATGTCGTCAAGCAGCGTCAGTATCCTGCCGTCTATCTTCTCCACCGCACGGCACCTCGCCCGCAGCGTCGGATCTCCCTTTTTGCGAATTTTTAGTAAAGCCATTTTATTTCCGGGGGAAAAACTTTTGAAAAAGTTTTTCCCCGGACCCCCTTTTCAAAACTTTTCCTAACTTATTTTTATATATTCTATTCCATTATCCCTGCGTGCAGGGATTACATTAACAGTGGACCAGCAGTCGCGCGAAGCGCTGCGCCTTCGGTGAATAAAGCCTCTGTTGCAGCTGATGAAGCCCGGCGTCGGACGCCGATACGCTCTATAACATCGACGCTGTAAGACCCACTAAAAACTTTTCCCTCCGGAAAAGTTTTTGCGGGTTCACAGGGGGCTTTTTTCAAAAAGCCCCCTGTGCGGGGCACGGGGCAGCGCCCCGACCCTCACACACTGTTCGGATTAAAATCTACCGCCACGGACACGCGGCGCGTGAGCTTCGGCGCGAAGTCGGTCAGGACCGACGCGAACAGCGCGCGCGTGCGCTTTGTCAGCTTACACTTGCACACGATGCGCATGCGGCACTTGCCGTTGATGCGGTAGACGGGCGCCTCGAACGGGCCGAACATCAAAAGCGGCACGTCCGAATACTCCGTCGACGCCGTCTGTTTCATGTACTCCGACAGCCTCAATACAGACTGCGACAGCTCCGCCTCGTCCGCGCTCGTCAGCGTCACCTGCGCGATGTCGCAGAACGGCGGGAACGAGTACGCGCGCCGCAGCTTTATCTCGTTGTCGTAGAAGCTCTCGTAATCCTGCGCGCACGCATAACCGAGACTCTTGTTGTCCGGCGTGTACGTCTGTATTATCGCGCGCCCCGGCAAAGACGCGCGTCCCGCGCGTCCCACCACCTGCGTTATGAGCGAGAACGTCCGCTCCGACGCGCGGTAATCGTCGAGATACAGCGACGACTCCGCGAGCAACACGCCCACGAGCGTAACGTCGGGGAAATCGTGCCCCTTCGTCACCATCTGCGTGCCGATCAAAATGTCTGCCTCGTGGCGTCCGAACGCGCCGAGTATTTCGTCGTATGCCGACCGCGTCCGCGTCGTGTCGGCGTCCATGCGCAGTATGCGCGCCGTCGGGTAAAGCTCGCCGAGCTCCTGCTCGACGCGCTGCGTCCCCCAGCCCATGTAGTACATGTTCTCGCTGCCGCACTCGGGACACGCGCGCGGCGCCGACGTGCGGTAGCCGCAGTAGTGACATTCGAGATACCCAGCCGCGATGTGCTCGGCGCGGTAATTTTCGGGATCGTCCGTCGCCGCTATTTTACGCGACGCGTGATACGTCAGCGCCACCGAACAGCGCGGGCATACGACCGCGCTGCCGCACGAGCGGCACGACAAAAAATTGTTGTAGCCGCGGCGGTTGAGAAACAGTATCGCCTGCTCGCCGCGCGCCACGGTCTCGCCTATCGCCGCACGCAAAGTCTTTCCTATCGGGGACGTCGAGTCCTCGACTCTGTCGCGCCGCATGTCGGCGACTATGACATCGGGCAGTCGCGCGCCGCCGTACCGCTCGCGCAACTCGACGAGCGTGTACGCGCCCGTCCTCGCCTTGTGATACGTCGACAGCGACGGCGTCGCGCTAGACAAAAGCATCAGCGCGTTATTCTGCGCGCATCTGTATCTCGCCACGTCGTGCGCCGTATACTTCGGCGCCGAATCGGACTTGTACGTGTGCTCCTGCTCCTCGTCTATCACTATCATGCCGAGGTTTTTCACCGGCGCGAATATCGCCGACCGCGTGCCGATGACTATGTCGGCGCCGCCGTCGCGTATGCGCTGCCACGCGTCTATCCTCTCGCCTGCCGACAGCGACGAATGTATCACCGCCACGCGGCTGCCGTAGTTGGAGCAGAATATCGACACCGTCTGCGGCGTCAGCGCTATCTCGGGCACGAGGATTATAACGCCTCTGCCGTCCGACGTCACGCGGTCTATCATCGACCTTATGACCGACGTCTTGCCGCTGCCCGTCACACCGAAGAGAAGCGCCGCCTTCGCCTCGCCCGACTCATAAAGCGACACGAGCGCATCTCGCGCGCATGTTTGCTCCGGCGACAGCGTGAGCGCCGTCGGCGACTCAGGGATAGATGCAAACGGATTGCGGAAAACTCGCCTTTCCTCGCGCGTCAAAACGCCGCGCTCGCAAAGCGAGCGAAGCTGCGTAGTCACCGCTCCCATCTCTGACTTAAGCTCCGATTCGCTGCATCCGCCGCCGCATGAGAGCAGGTAAGAAACGATGTCCTTTGAGCGCTTCGAGCGCACCGACCTGTCCGCGATATACGCTTCCGCGTCGTCGTCCGACACCGCAAGCCTTATATCGGCGTCGACGACCTCGTTCGTCGGGTCGTGCAGATCGTGCGACTTGCGCAAAAGTCCGCGCCTGCACAGCGACGAGAGCAGATCGTTCGTCACCGCCGCGTCGCCGAACTCGGCGCGTATGCGGTCATATGTCACGCGCCCGTGCGACTGCACGAACGCGTACACGTACATCGCCTTCGCCGACAGCCCCGAAACGACGCTTTCGCCGACTTCCGTATCGGCTGCCGCCTCGTAGAGCTCGCGCACGCGCGACATCGCACCCTGCGGAACCGTCGCCCTCACCGCGTCGCCGTAAGTGCAGAGCGTCTGCGAGCATAAAAAGTCGCATATCCCGAGCATCTCGGACGACATCACGACGCCGGGGCTCGCTGTCTCTGATATCGGCTTGCATCTCTCGACGTCCGTCGAGTCGTATACATTTACGACGAGCGCCGTCTTTTTCCTGTTCCCGCCGCCGAACGGTACGGCGACAAAGACCCCGGGACGCACGTCTTCCGACAGCTCGCGCGGTATATAATACGTGTATTCACGGTCGGCGTGAGCGGGCGCGTCAAGTATGCGGACGCCCGCGTATTCGCCGTATGCGGACACGGTCAGAACCTGCCGTCGTCGGAGGGAACGATGCGGAATTCGTCTGCGGCGAGACGCGTCACCGCGCTTCTGACCGCCTTCTCATCGCGGAACTCCTTCTTTATCATCGAGGTGAGCAGCTTATCCGTCTCCTTGTTCGCTATCTTCGCCTCGGCGCTCTCGCGCTGCTTGACGTATTCGTTCGTCACCATGCGCGCGACCTTCGCCGTCGCGATAACGAGCGTGTAGCGGTTGAACTGACCCTTCGTCAGCTCGTCGATAGATGGTGATATCATTGACATAACTTGTGTATCCTTTCAGAAATATCTGTGCTGTTATAATTGGTGTTGATTGCGCTGTGTGCTTTGCGTGCGCTGTGCGCTCTTATTCCTCAGCGCCGGACGCGCGTCTGTCGAGCGAGTCCGTCGACAGCGCCGACAGTATGACGTGGTCGCTGTCCGTTATTATCACCGACTGTGTGCGCTTGCCGCATGTCGCGTCGATCAGCCGTCCCGACTCCTTCGCCTCTGCGACGAGCCGCTTCGCGGGCGCCGTATCGTGCGCTATCACCGCGATTATGTGCTCGACGGCGACGAGATTCGAGTATCCTATGTTGAGAAGCGTCATTTTTCCGTCACCGCCTCTCATTCAAGATTCTGTATCTGCTCGCGCAGCTTTTCGACGGTGCATTTTATATCGACGACGAGACGCGCTATTTTTGTGTCCTGCGACTTCGAGCCTATCGTGTTCGTCTCGCGGTTTATCTCCTGTATCAGGAAGTCGAGCTTGCGCCCGACGGCTTCCTCGCCGTCCATGATCTCGTAAAACGCCGACAAGTGCGAAGACAGCCTCACGAGCTCCTCGTCTATCGCCGCCTTGTCGGCGAATATCGCCGCCTCCGTGAGTATGCGCGACTCCGTTATCTCCGCCTCGACGCCGACAGCCTCCAAAAGCTGCGTTATCCGCTCGGCGAGCCGCGTCGGATACGTCTCTATGTTGCGCTCCGATATAACCTTTATCTCGGCAGCCGCCGACCTTATCTCCTCTAGCTTCGTCTTAGCGTCCTCGCACAGCCGCGCACCCTCTGCCTCGCGCATCGCGAGGAACTCGTCGAGAGCGTCGTCGAGCGTTGCCCTGACCGCCTCCCACTCGGCTTCGGTGTCCTCCTCCGGGTGCGTCACGTTGAATATGTCGTGGAACGCGGCGACTCTGCACACCGATATGTCGTCGCGCAGGCCGAACTCGTCGCGCAGTCTTTCGAGCGCCTTGATGTACGACGCGGCGAGCGCGCCGTCGAGCGTGATATCGACGCCCTGCTGCTCTATGACCTCGACGCCGAGATAGCAGTCTATCTTTCCGCGTGTCACGCCGCGCGACGTCACGTGCGACTTGATGCGCGACTCGACGAACCCGTACTGGCGCGGATACTTTATCGAGAAATCGAGATATTTGCCGTTTACGCTCTTTATCTCGACCGTGTACCGCTTTCCTCCGAACTCGCGCACGGCGCGTCCGAAGGACGTCATCGATCTTACCATTATTGCCCCTTTGCGGCAGCGCGACTTTGCGTCCGTGCCGCAGTCCCTTCTTCTGAAATTTGTATATGTTTTATTCGGTAATATTAATTTTACGCGTCGTGATCTGTCATATTATCCCGCGCCGCTTCAGTACCTGCCTGTATTTTACCACATAAAGCGCCGTCAATCTGTCGAAAAGAAAGTCCACGACGAGAAATGTGAAATTTGCGAGCGCGAACATCGCGGCCGTGATAAATACGCTCTCCGCCTCGGGCGCGAACAGCGCCATCGCCGCGGCGTAAAGCGCGCCGATGTCGGCGTTGAACGCCAAAAGCTTCACCGCAACGCGCAGAAATTTATTCTTTATCTTGTCGAAATATATTTTGACGAGCGGATATATGCCGGTCACGAACGTGTATACCGCCGCGATCGATTTGTCGGGCAGTATCATCCACAACAGCGCCGACACCGACGCGTAAACGACCGCCGCCGTCCTCATACCGTATTCGACGCGCAGGAAAAGCACTATTATCGTCGCGACGAGGCAGCCCGAGTACGAAAACAGCTCCGTCACCGCCGCGACGTACACTATCGCCACGGACAGCGCCGCCATTATGCCCGACACCGCTATCCTTCGCGTGTTCCCCATCCCGCTCTGTTTATTCTTCATCGCCATAACGTCAGCAGCAGGGTATCAGGTCCCCGCCCATACACTCGCAGCACGCGTCGGCGGCAAGAAGGTTGCAGCATATGTCGCAGCCGTCCGTGCGCGTCCGCATGGTCCGTGACGAACGCGCACGCAGACTGTCGCGCGTGTTCGAATACTCGAAGTTGCCCGGCTCCATGTAGCAAGCAGTCTCGATGTGGCTCATCGCCTCCGCGTAATTGCCCGCCGCGACGCACAGACAACCGTAGAGATAGTGCCACTCGGCGCCTCTGCTGTGCTCCGGTATCGAGTTCAGTATCGCCGCCGCTCTGTCGTAGCGGCGCTCGTTTAAGAGCACGCGCACCTGTCTGTACGACGAATCGTACGAGCCCCCGTATGCGTTCTCCGACGAGGACGCGGGCGTGTCCTCGTACGCGTAGTCGTAGGCGGAGCCGCCCGACGACCGTATGCGCTCTATCTCCGCGTACGCCTCGTTTATTGCCTTCATTTTTTCCTCCGCGAGGTCGGACAGGTCCGAATCCGCGTAGTTGTCGGGATGATATTTCTTCGCAAGCGCGTAATATGCCTTTTTTATCTCGGCGTCAGACGCGTTTCTGTCAACGCCCAGCGTCTTGTAAGGATCCGTCAACGGCGTTCCCCCTTTGCTTTTTTGCAGTCTCTCTATCTTTATCGAGCCGCGACGCAGACACGCGTCCCGCCTCGCTCTTCATTCCCATCGACAGTATATTTATCACCACCGACCGCGCCGTCTCGTTTCCACCATCCAAAAGCTCGGCGGCGTTTATAGCGCGTTCGAGCTCGAGGCACATCGCCGCCGTCACAGCGTCGCGCGTGCTCTCCGTCCACGGACGCGGATACAGCTCCGCGATCCTGTTCCGCCGCCCCGCCTCGATGTCGCGGTCCATGTCGTCGACCTCGTCGATTATGTACACGAACCTGCCGACGCTGCGCCCGATCTCCGCCATTATGCGGCGCGCGCCGCCGTCAAGACCGTGCGCGAATATCGCCGAAAGCGCGTCGCCGAATGCGGCGGCACAGTCGGAGACTGTCGCGTCCGCGCTCTTTTCGAGCTCGTAAAG
>CANPXS010000037.1 GCA_947586625.1 uncultured Clostridia bacterium
GATCGTTTTTCTTGTTTTTCGTCGTGTCGTAATTGCGCTGCTTGCATTCCGAGCATGCGAGTGTAACTTTGACTCTCATTGTAAAGCGGCACCTCCTAAAATATAAAATTATTGTACCTCCCTCGAAGCGGGAGCGCATGCCGTCGTGGCGCGGCGGCGCGCTCAAAAAAAACCCCCGCAGAGGTATTGCAAGTATACCACAAACATACATCTGTGTCAAGTATTATTGCGAAAATAATTTCAAAACAGCAAATATGGTCGCATCCCTGCGCGTTCTCCGCATGAAATAATTCCGGGTGAGCACGGAAATTTTTACAGCGCGTCGTTGACGGGACGGCAATCCCCCCAAAAAATATTACGGCGAAGCGCGTTTAATGTGAAATTTCCGCTTGCATAATTTTGCAAACTGTGCTATACTGTTATAAACGCGCCGGTGTGTTGGAACTGGCAGACGAGGAGGACTCAAAATCCTTTGCCGGCAACGGCGTGCGGGTTCAAGTCCCGCCACCGGCATAGAAAAAGTACCCACACAGTGGGTACTTTTTCTATGATGCGTGACGTTGCCGCTTGAACCCTCGAGGTTCTGCGTGAGGCAGATGCGGCAGAATAAATCTTTTTTATTATGGCACAAGTAGAATAAATCATATTATTTGTGAAATAGTACTTGACAAATTGCAGATTTTGTGGTATAATATAGGCGGTCAAGGAGAGATAGCGTTTTCGATATATTTGAAAAAATAAAAAATGTAATAAAAGTTCTTGAAAAGATAGGGGTGTGGGGGAAAAGGAAGAAGGGGCTTAGTCCCTTCTTCAGCTTTTTCGCTTCGCGAAAAAGCCAACTTCATTTCAAGAAGTTTTCCTTCCCCCACAAAAATTCATATAATTCAATTCATCACGGCTTCGATGTCCTCGATGGTGCGCGGAGTCGAGATCGAGAGGCATTCGCAGCCCGTTTCGGTGATGTGGCAGTTGTCCTCGAGGCGGAAGCCGATGCCCCATTCCTCGACGTAGATGCCGACGTCGACGCAGAACACCCAGCCCGGCTTGATGTCGCCCGTCGCGTCGACCATGTCGTGCGTGTCAAATCCGACGTGGTGAGCGCCGCCGTGCCACATGTACTTTTTCTCGTTCTCGGGCTTGTCGAGCAGTCCGATGTCGCAGAGAAGCTGACCGCAGTAGCGGTGTACCTCGGCGTCGACGAACTTCATCGGAAGTCCCGGCTTCAGTATCTCGAACATGTGATTCGACGTCGCGAGCGCGCACTCGTAAAGCGCGCGCTGACGGTCGCTGTATTTGCCGTTGCACGGCCAGCCGCGCGACACGTCCGTGTGCATGTGGTCGTACTTCGCGCCGACGTCGTTGAGTATCATGTCGCCGTCCTGCGCCTGTCCGTTATAACCGTAGTAGTGGATGCAGAAGTTGTTCTCGCCTGCAGAGATTATCGACGGGAACGCGGGCTCCTTGCAGCCGCGCCACAGAAGCGCGTGGTCCCATTCAGCCTTGTACTGGTATTCGTACATGCCCGGCTTCGACGCGCGCATCATCGCGAGAATGCCCTCGGTCGTGAGCAGCTCCGCCTTTTTCATAGCTTCGATCTCGCACGGCGCCTTGACGGTGCGCTGACGGCGAAGCTGCGGACGTATATCGTATACGTCGCATGTGGAGGCGGTCTCCTTCATTTTGGCAATAAATGATACGCGAGTGGGATTATTGTTTTTCATATCATCAATATCGAGCGCGATATAGCGGCAGCGCTGTGCGGATGCCTTTACGGCGTCGTCGAGGTCGTCGAGCGAACGAACGTCCGCGATGCCCGATATCGCCGTCGCCGCGTCCGGCTTGATGCGTTTGCCCGTCCAGCGCTCCTTCATCATATCGGGCGGCAGCGTGAACAGCGATTCCTTAGTCTCGCCGTTCTCCTTCACCGCGAAAAGAACGCTCTCCGCCTGCTCGATGCCGGTCAGGTAAAGAAAGTTCGTGTCCGTATAGACGGCGTAATCCTCGTCAGCCGTTTTGCGGAGCGCGCCGCCCGCGTAGACGCAGAGCAGCGTCTCGTCCGGCAGCGTCTCATAAAGAGTTTTTCTGTTTTGCGTGTAGAAAAGTGAGTCCATATATAACTCCTCCTTGTATGTAAAAAGATTTGGATTTATATTGACATTTTAAGCGGTCCCGTCGGCTGTAAAGTATATCACAAACGCGCGAAATTGTCCATATCCCGAGTCAAAATAAACATGATGCGATTTTTCAAATTCCGGCGCTTGCTATCTCGTCCGCGGCCTCGCCCATCACGTCGCCGACGCGCGAATGGAGCGCGAGCGTGGCGAGCAAGTCGGCAGGCGTCGGCGTCAGGTTGATCACGACGAGCGCGCTGCCGCTGAAATAGTGCAGCAGCGACGCCGCCGGATATACGGCGAGCGACGTGCCCGCGACGATAAGGACGTCGGCGCGCGCGACGTGCAGCGCCGATGCTTCGAATACGCCCTCGGGCAGCATTTCGTCGTACAGCGTCACGTCGGGGCGGACGATGCCGCCGCATTCGCCGCAGCGCGGTATTCCATCGGACGCGAGCACGTATTCGAGCGGGTACGGCTTGCCGCAGTCGCAGCAGTAGTTGCGGTGGACGGTGCCGTGAAGCTCATAAACGTTTTTGCTCCCCGCCGCCTGATGAAGTCCGTCGATGTTCTGCGTTATGACGCAGTCGACGATGCCGCGTTTTTCAAGCTCCGCGAGCGAGGTGTGCGCGCGGTTCGGTTTTGCGTCGGGGAAAACGAGATGCTCGCGATAGAATTTGAAGAACTTCGCGGGCTCGCGCGCGAAAAATCGTCCGCTTATTATCGTTTCGGGCGAAAGAGTCCCGTACTTTTCCGTGTAAAGTCCTTCGGCTCCGCGAAAATCCGGGATGCCGCTCTCCGTCGACACTCCCGCGCCGCCGAAAAATACGACGGACGGCGCGTTTTTGTGCGACGCGTGCGATTTGATTATTATTTCTGCAAGCTGCGACATACCGTCACCTCATTTCACTTTGTTTATGACGTTCACCGTCAGCGCGACGGACAAGTCCCCTGCCCTGCCCGCGTCGGCGAGGGTCGCGCTCTCGGTGCGCGCTTGTTTCGCCTCGTCCGACCACACGATTTTATGCGTTACATTGTCGGCGGCGCCGTTATTGTAGTGTACGGTCGCGAACTCGGGCAGCGACGGAGATTTGCCTGCGCGGACGTTGACGGTCACATTGTCCGCGGACGTTATAACGGCGCTGTCCATGTCGCCGCGCGCGTATACGGTCGCATTTATTGCGAACGGTATCGGCGACGATATGCCATGTACCGTATACATGCCGTCGGCGGAAGTATCGAAGGACGACATCAGCCAGTCGGCGTGGAGCGATACTGCGTCTCCTTCGTCGGTATATGCCGTCACGGTGGCGGGAAGTGTCGGTGTTTCGCCCGTTTTCACCGCGACGGTGGTGTCGGATATGCTTGCTATGTGCGGCGCGTACACTTTGAGCCTGTATATGCCGACGGCTCCCTGCCCGCATTCGACGTTGATGCGAAGTTTTTGTGCGAGGACTGTTTCAAACGACGCGCGGTTGTATGCGTCGGCTTCGATGGTGTCTGCTTTGTACGCGAGCGGGACAAAACCCTCTCCGCCGTCATATTCGAGCGAGTACGAGCGCGGCAGTCGTATGCCGCCCTCGTCCGCGTACCAGTAAATGTCGACCGATGACAGCGGGACTTTTTCGTCCCATTCGAGCGTGAGCGAGTGCGTCTTTTCGCGCGAGCCCCATGTGCCCCAGCCGAGTCCCGTGCCCATGTTCGACGACGTCGGCTCGAACGAGGCGTTGTTCACGCCGTCCTTATTTTCCCAGTCGGTGCAGAAGTCGACAGAGACCTTTGCCGACGGCGCGTAGTCGAACGCGCCCTCGTCGGGCTCGGCGATGTCGACAAAGTGGCTGATGTGGCGGCGTATCTCGCCGTCGGTCGCGTGCAGCGTCACATAGTAGCGACCGGGAGTTGAAACGGTCATGACCGTTTCGGGATTTTCAATATCTTCAATTTCGGCGACGGCGCCGTCGGGCTTGCCGTCCACGCTCCAGCGGCACGACGGCGACTTATCGAACGGCATACCGTCGTCCACGATCTCGACAGACAGCGCGGCGCGCATGCCGCCGATGTCGTGGGAGTGTGCGAACAACAGCGGCGAATGGTTGATAACGGCGCGGCGCGGCGTGCCTTCGTAGAAAAGTTGTATTTCCGTCACCGCGACGCTGTGACCCGCGCGGTCCTCGAACGTGACGCGCACAGCATCCGTCGTGACCGCGTCGAAGCGGCTCTCGTTGCGGTTCGCGGTCATATAACGCGGCGTCTGCGAGCGCGTCGTGACGAGGCGCCACTCCCCGCCGTCGCGGTACTCGATACCGTACCGGCGCGGGTACGAGACGCCGCCGTCCTGTCTGTCGTCGTAGAAATGTATCGCGAGCGTGTCTACTGTGACGGGAGATGCGAACGTGAGCGTCAGCGAGTCGTTCTCGTTCGGCGAGCCGACGTCGGACCAGAACGGCATCGCGGACGAGACACCGTCAACGACGGCATCCGGCGACGGCACGCATTCGTTTGTCGCGAGCGAGGTCGGATCGCTGCCGTCGGCGCGGTGCTTTTCCGCCCACAGCGCCGCGCGCGCCTTTTCGGGCGTATACGTCGCCGTCACCGTCGCCGCAAGCGCGAGATTTTCACCCGTGAGTCCCGACAGGCGCAGAAGCTCCGTTGTCGGTGCGTCGAGCGACGCGTCGAGCGCGCACGGCAATGCGCCGACAGCGCACGCGAAGACGACGCTTGCGTCGGTGTCGGCAAATCCTGTTTCGGGGTCGTAGACGACGTGCGCGAGCTTGTCAACGCATACGGCGAGCTCGCCGTCTATATAGAGCGAGTAGCCGCGCTTTATGCCGTGGACGTCGTAGGCGCCGTCGGAGTTGTATATTACCGTTATGTCGCGGCCGTGGTAGCGCATGTTGTCGGCGGTGAAGTGACCGTAGCCGAAGTCGATCGGGTCAAGCTCTATTTTGCCGTCGGCGCGCGGACGGAGACCCGCCATGTCCTCGATGAAAACGTAAATATAGTTGCCGAGGATGTTGTGGTATATCCACGAGCGGTAGTAGTCGCCCTTGCCGCACGGGTCGGAGGCGCGGTCGGCGTTGAAGAATTCGCTGTTGTTCGGATAGCGAACGTCTCCGCCGTCGGGGTACATGTTCCACGCGCACCACTCCGTCATGGCGGACAGCATCTCGGGCGTCACGTATTCGTGGTCACGGTCATATGTCCGGAGCGCAGCCTCGTAAGCGTGCGCCTGCACCGTGAAGTTGATGTTCGAGAAATTGTTGCTGCCGGGCGCGATCTTGTTGTCGCGCTGGCTCGCGGTGTAATACGGGAATATGGGGAATTCCTCGGGGTCGGCGAGGTGGCGCAGCGCGGGACGGTACTTTTCAAGAGACTCGTTGTCTGTCGGCGGCACTCTCATCGCAAAATAGTTGTAGTTGTTGCACTCCTTGAGCGGGACGAGGTTCGGCATGTCGGGGTTGTGGACGACGAAGCCTTCGCCGGGCTCGACGGCGAGCGTCTCGAACGCGCGGCATTTGCCGCACCAGAGATAGTGAAGTATGTCGGCGCGTATCGCTTCCGCGAGTTCTTTCATTTCGCGCGACTTTTTGTCCTCGCCCGCGAGCGCGTACATCTCGGACGAAGCCGATGCCGCGCCGTAGACGTAGGCATTTTCGGCGTGTATTTTATATTTGCCGACGCCGCGGTAATGCATCGACACCGTGTCTGCGTCGTTGCCCGTCATGTAGTTGCTGCGGTACGCGATAAGGTGCGACTTCGGCATCGACGTGCTCTCGTGGTTGCCGTAGTGCTCGAGCTGCCCTTTTGCATCACATTCGAAGAAATGCGCGAGCGCGAGCGCGAGTTTTTTGTCGCCGCCGTGGACGTAGAACGCGTCGCGTCCCGCCGCGGCTATATACTGTCCGTAGTGGTTGTTCCAGCAGCGGCGGTTTCCGGGATTGTCGAGGAACGCGCTGCCGCCCGAGCATGCGCCGACGGACAGAAGCTGTCCGTAAGGCAGTCTCGGCGAGCGCATCCACTTCGTGTCCTCAAGGTGCATGCACTGCGTGAGCACTATCGCATTGTTGTAGCCGAGCACGCCCTCCATCGTCACCGGGTACTGGTAGTCGTAGCCGGGGATATTCGCGTCGAGGACGTTATAGCGTTCGAGCCAGTGGCGGTAGTCGACGGCTTTGTTGACCGACGGCAACGGCGTGTCGATGTAGGGCACGTTTTTGTGCCAGTATTCGTTGTATACGCGCATTTGCTCCGAGAGCGCGGACTTTATGTCGTGGCACTCGGCGGCAAAGCGCAGGTAGTCGGTCTCGCTTTTCGGGTTCTCGACAGTAGTGAACGATATCAGAGCGTATCCGGTCGCTGTCCCTCCGCTTTCGAGCGTGACGCGCGAGGTGAGCGCGTCCTCGTCGCGGTGCGGGCGCGGTGCGCACGAGAGCGTCATTCTCGCCGTTATCGTCGTCAGCGCGTCCCTCGACGGGAAGCGCGAACGAAGCTCGCCCTGCTCGACGTTGTCGGGATATATCGCCCAGCGCTCTGAGGCGAACGGCGACTTTGCCGTGACAGCCACCTCCGCCGTTTCTTTGCGGTTCTCGATTTTGTAGAGCGCGACGGCGCAGTTTTCCTCCGATATGTACTTGTCGAGCGTCAGCGTCAGCGCGTCGCACTCGTATACCGAGTGCCAGTGCGACGGCGCGTTGACGCGTTCGTCCTTGTTCTCCGTGAGAGTTACGGTCTCGCCGTTTATGCCGACAGTCAGCTCCATCAGGTATTCGCGTTCGAGCGGCTGGCAGTACGAGGGCGAGCCGCCGAAGCCTATGACTGCGGGATCGTGCGTGAACATGTAGAGCGCGCGTCCGCGCGTCATGAGCGCATCGCCGTCGTCGTTGCCGCCGTGATTCGGATCTCCGTGAAGCTCGCCGCGCCGCGACAGTATGCGGTCAAATCTGTACTCTCCCGACTCGGAGTCGCGGTCGAAAGCGATCTCGAGACGCTTTATCGGCGGCAGCGACGCGTATTCGCCGTATATTTTTTCGTTTTCCTCCGTGTGGTGAAACACGGGACGTTTTATTTCCATTTTGCGCACCTCGCGGTATGTTTGTCTGCGAATACATATTACCACAAACGCGCCGATGTTACAAGCACGTTACTACACAAAGACGCAAAAAATTTATAAATTCACGCGCGCGCATGTCCTTTACACGGTACAAAAAATATTTAACAAATCGCCCTTGCCAAACGCGCGCATGTGTGATACAATATATACAAATAGAGTTGTGATGTGACGGGAGGCGATCGGATGAACATACAGGAATCGGGCGAAATGTATCTTGAAACGATATATATACTCTCGCAGAAGAAGAAGGCCGTGCGCGCCGTCGACATCTGCGAGGAGATGGGATATTCGAAGCCGAGCGTCAGCCGTGCCGTCGGCATACTGAAAAACGGCGGCTACATCGAGGTCGACAATGGAGGTCACATCACGCTGACAGAGCTCGGACGTGAGCGCGCAGAAAAGACATACGAGCGCCACCGCGTTTTGTCGGAGGTGTTCATGCGTCTCGGCGTCGACGAAAAGACGGCGACCGAGGACGCGTGCAAGATCGAGCACGTCATAAGCGACGAGACGTTCGAGGCGATAAAAAAGTGCCGGAGCTGTCCGCGAGAGGCGGGGTCGGCAGACTGATTTTCGATATATCCGCGCAAAAGGCCGCGCGGCGATATACACTATCCTATAAAATAAAGGAGACAAAACATCATGCAGAACATTCCGAAGGTAAAAGTCGGCATCGTGGCCGTCAGCCGCGACTGCTTCCCCGAAAGTCTGTCCGTAAACAGACGCAAGGCCCTTGTCGCCGCATACACCGAGAAGTACGGTGAGGGCGATATATACGAGTGCCCCGTATGCATAGTCGAAAGCGAGATACACATGAAGCAGGCGCTTGCCGACATCGAGGCGGCGGGCTGCAACGCGCTCTGCGTATACCTCGGCAACTTCGGTCCCGAGATCTCCGAGACGATGCTCGCACAGCAGTTCACGGGTCCTAAGATGTTCGTGGCGGCTGCCGAGGAGAACATCGGCGTTCTCTCCGACGACAGAGGCGACGCATACTGCGGTATGCTCAACGCAAGCTATAATCTCAAGCTGCGCGGCGTGCGCGCGTACATTCCCGAGTACCCGGTCGGCGACGCCGGCGAGTGCGCGGACATGATTCACGGATTTCTGCCGATAGCGAGAGCCATAATCGGTCTGTCCGATCTCAAGCTCATCTCGTTCGGTCCGCGTCCGCTCAACTTCCTCGCGTGCAACGCGCCCATCTATCAGCTTTACCGTCTCGGCGTCGAGATCGAGGAAAACTCCGAGCTCGACCTGTTCGAGTCGTTCAACGCTCATGCGGGCGACAGCCGTATCCCCGAAGTCGCGGCAGACATGGCGAAGGAACTCGGCGACGGCAACAAGAAGCCCGAGATACTCGACAAGCTCGCGCAGTATGAGCTGACGCTGCTCGACTGGATCGAGGCGCACCGCGGCTCGAAGAAGTACGTCGCTATCGCAGGCAAGTGCTGGCCCGCGTTCCAGACGCAGTTCGGCTTCGTGCCCTGCTACGTCAACAGCCGTCTGACGGGTCGCGGCATTCCCGTGTCGTGCGAGGTCGACATCTACGGCGCGCTGTCCGAGTACATAGGCACGTGCGTGTCCGAGGATGCGGTGACGCTGCTCGACATCAACAACACCGTTCCGAAGGAACTCTTCAACTCCGACATCGCGGGCAAGTATTCGTACACGCTCAAGGACACCTTCATGGGCTTCCACTGCGGCAACACATGCTCGTCCAAGCTGTCGGCATGCTCGATGAAGTATCAGAAGATCATGGCGCGCAGCCTGCCCGTCGAGGTCACGAACGGCACTCTCGAGGGCGATATTGCTCCCGGCGACATCACGTTCTTCCGCATCCAGTCGACGGCTGACGCACAGCTCCGCGCCTACATCGCAAACGGCGAGGTACTGCCCGTCGCTACGCGTTCGTTCGGCGGCATCGGCATATTCGCGATACCCGAGATGGGACGCTTCTACCGTCACGTTCTGATCGAGAAGAACTTCCCGCATCACGGCGCGGTCGCGTTCGGTCACCATGCAAAGGCGCTCTTCGAGGTATTCAAGTATGTGGGCGTACCGGTCGACGAGATCGGCTACAACAGACCGGCGGGCGACAGATATCCGACGGAGAATCCGTGGGGCTGAGACTCTGACGGCTGACAAACGGCAAATATTTTGACGGAGGCGGCGGGAACGCCGCCTCCGAATCTGTTTTACGGAGGATCGGCGCGTCAGTTTTGACGCGTCGAAAATGACATGGCATATTACATAGGCATCGACCTCGGCACGTCCGCGGTCAAGATGATAATGATGACGACATGCGGCAACATCGTCCGCAGCGTGTCGAAGGAGTACCCGATTTACTTCCCGCAGACGGGCTGGTCGGAGCAGGACCCGCGCGACTGGTGGCGCGCAGTCAAGGAAGGAATGAAAGAGCTCGTCGCCGGCGACGGCGGCGAGGTTCGCGGCATCAGCTTCGGCGGTCAGATGCACGGACTTGTGACGCTCGACGAGCACGACGAGGTCATTCGCCGCGCGATTTTATGGAACGACGGCAGGAGCGCGCCGCAGTGCGAATATCTGAATAATGTTATCGGCAAAAAGACGCTTTCGTCGTATACAGCGAACATCGCGTTCGCGGGCTTCACCGCGCCGAAAATACTGTGGATGCGCGAAAACGAGCCCGAGCTTTTTGCGCGTATAGACAAGATAATGCTGCCGAAGGACTACATCGCCTACATGCTGACGGGCAGCTTCTGCACCGATATGTCGGACGCGTCCGGCATGCTCCTGCTCGACGTCGAGCACAGACGCTGGTCGCGTGAAATGCTCGATATCGTCGGCATAACGGAATCTATGCTGCCGCAGCTTTACGAAAGCTCCGACGTCGTCGGCACCGTTCTGCCGTCCGTCGCCGATGAGATCGGCATAAATCACGACGTGCGCGTTATCGCGGGCGCGGGCGACAACGCCGCCGCCGCGATAGGCACGGGCACTGTCCGAGACGGCATGTGCAACATCTCGCTCGGCACGTCGGGCACCGTGTTCATCGCGCGCGACAAATTCTCCGTCGACGAGAATAACGCTTTGCACTCGTTCGCGCACTCGAACGGCAAGTATCACCTGATGGGCTGCATGCTGTCGGCGGCGTCGTGCGAGCGGTGGCTCGTCAAAAATATCCTCGGCGGCGGCAGCTACGACGACGAGGAAAATGCAATTAAAACGCTCGGCGAGAACCGCGTGTTCTTCCTTCCCTACCTTATGGGCGAGCGCTCGCCGCACAACGATCCCGACGTCCGCGCTATGTATATCGGCATGAGCATGGACACGACGCGCGCCGACATTGTCGCGGCGACGCTCGAGGGCGTATCGTTCGCGCTGCGCGACTCTATCGAGATCGCACGCGAGGGCGGCGGCATCGTCCGTTCGACTATATGCGGCGGCGGCGCGAAGAGTCCGCTTTGGTGCGAGATCACGGCTAATATTCTCAATATGGAGATTGTGACGCTCGAAAAAGAAGAGGGACCCGCGTTCGGCGCGGCTATACTCGCCGCCGTCGGCTGCGGCGAATACCGCGACGTCGAGGAAGCCGCCGACAAGCTTATCGCGCACAAGCACGTATACAGACCGACGCCTGAGCTTGTCGAAAAATACGACGAGCGCTACATGCACTTCAAACGTCTCTACCCTGCGATAAAGGAGCTTTACAAAAGCTGAGACATGTTCTTCGCTTTTTACAGTGTATGAAAAGCGAGAGCATGAAGATATGAGAGAACTTCTTTTTCGGGGACCCCTTTTTGTAGAAAGGTAGGAGTTTTGTCGCTTACGCTCCAAACCTCCGACACTTTCCGCTTCGCGGAAATGTGTGGCAGCTCCGAACGCAGTGAGGAGATGCTCTTCTCACAAAAGCAGACTAAATAGTGATTATCTCAAGCTATCTCCGAAACAGTTGTTCTCGTTTACTTCCTCAAAATAAAAACCTGTCATAAAAATTCTTGAAAAAGAGGGGTGCAGGGGGGAGAGAACTTCTTATAAGAAGTTCTCTCCCCCCTGCAAAATAAATTACTTCTCAATAAATCGGGAACTGCGCGCAGAGGGCTTGAGCCTCGTCGGAGATGCGCGCTTTATTGCCGTCGAAGTCCTCGATGATATCGGCGATGAAGTCCGCTATCTTCGCCATCTCCGGCTCGCGGAAGCCGCGCGTCGTGACTGCCGGCGTACCGATGCGCAGACCGCTCGTCACGAACGGGCTCGCCGGATCGTTCGGTATCGTATTCTTGTTCGCCGTGATGTGGACCTCGTCGAGCCTTTGCTCGAGTTCCTTGCCCGTCACGCCCGACTTAGACAGATCGAGCAGCATCAGATGATTGTCCGTGCCGCCCGACACGATCCTCACACCGCGGTCGAGCAGCCCCTGACAAAGCACCGACGCGTTCTTCACTATCTGCGCGCCGTACGCCTTGAACTCGTCCGTCAAAGCCTCGCCGAGCGCGACCGCCTTCGCCGCGATTATGTGCATAAGCGGTCCGCCCTGCGTGCCCGGGAACACTGCCTTGTCTATCGCCTTCGCAAACTCCTCTTTGCAGAGTATCATGCCGCCGCGCGGACCGCGCAGCGTCTTGTGCGTCGTCGTCGTCACCACATGCGCATACGGCACCGGCGACGGATGAACGCCCGCCGCGATAAGTCCCGCGATGTGCGCGATGTCCACCATCAGATACGCGCCGACCTCGTCCGCGATCTCGCGTATGCGAGCAAAATCGATTATGCGCGAATACGCGCTCGCGCCCGCGACGATCAGCTTCGGTCTGCACTCCTTTGCGATGCGCTCCATCTCGTCATAGTCTATCATCTCCGTCTCGGGATTCACCCCGTACGGCACGATGTGGAAATACTTGCCCGAGATATTGACCGGCGAGCCGTGCGACAAATGACCGCCCTCGGACAGATTCATGCCCATGACGGTGTCGCCGGGCTTGAGAAGCGCGAAGAACACGGCAAGATTCGCATTCGCGCCGCTGTGCGGCTGCACATTCGCATGCTCCGCGCCGAACAAACGCTTCGCACGCTCGCGCGCGATCTCCTCCACGATGTCCACGCACTGACACCCGCCGTAGTACCGCTTCGACGGATACCCTTCAGCGTACTTGTTCGTGAGCACGCCGCCCGCCGCCAACAGCACCGCGCGCGACACGATGTTCTCGCTCGCGATGAGCTCGATGTTGTGACGCTGACGCTCGAGCTCAAGCTCGCACGCGCCCGCCACCTCGGGATCAAACGTCTTTAATTCTTCAAAAAAGTTCATGGTGACCACCTTTTTGCGAGGGAAAACTTTTTATAAAAAGTTTTCCCTCGCGCTCCTTTTCAAAAATTTTTATGACATTTTTGTTCGAGTCAAAACCCTTACCGACCGATTATTTTACTTAAAATACTTCACCGCCGACTCGAACATGCGTATATTATACATGCCCGGGACGTTTTTGTAAAGCCCCGCGCCCGTGCGCTCGCTGTGTCCCATTTTGCCGAACACTCTGCCGTCCGGCGACGTGATGCCCTCGATAGCACATACGGAATCGTTCGGGTTATACTGCACGTCCGACGTCGCATTGCCGTCCATGTCCACGTACTGCGTCGCGATCTGACCGTTTTTCGCCAGCTCCGCGACGAGCGCATCGGACGCTATAAACCGCCCCTCGCCGTGCGATATCGGCACCGACACGATGTCGCCCACATTACACAGCGACAGCCACGGCGACTTGTTCGACGCGATGCGTGTGCGCACTATCTTCGACTGATGGCGCGCGATCGTGTTGAACGTCAGCGTCGGACAGTTCTCGTCCGTGTCGATTATCTTCCCGTACGGCACGAGCCCGAGCTTGACGAGCGCCTGGAAACCGTTGCATATGCCGCACATCAACCCGTCACGGCTGTCGAGCAGATCGGCAACGCCTTCTCGTACCGCCGCGTTGCGGAAGAACGCGGTGATGAACTTGCCGCTGCCGTCGGGTTCGTCGCCGCCGGAGAATCCGCCGGGGATAAACACCATCTGCGCCGTTTTGAGTTCGTCGGCGAATATCTCCACCGACCGTGCGATGTCGGACGCGGACAGATTGTTTATCACCATTATCTGCGGCGCGCCGCCCGCGTCGGCGACAGCTTTTGCGCTGTCGTACTCGCAGTTCGTGCCCGGGAACACCGGTATCAGCACCTTCGGCTTCGCCGACTTCACCGCCGGCGACGGATACGATTCCGCGCGGTACTCGAAATTCTCGATCTTCTGCCCGTTCCCCTGCTCTATGTTGCACGCGTAGACTGATTCGAGCTTACCTTCATATTCTTCGGCAAGTGCCGAAAGCTCTATTGTCTCCGACTTATACGTTATTTTGCCGTCGTCGGTTATAACGCCGAGCGTCGGATACGGCATGTCGTCCGTCACCTCGAGTAAGAACGTGCCGTACCCGAGACCGAATATACCGTCCTCCGTTACCGCATCGTCATACGCGAAGCCGAAACCGTTGCCCATCGCCATCTTCATGACAGCCTCGGCGGCGCCGCCCATGCCGAGCGTATACGCAGTCACAGCCTTGCCGGAGCGCAGCATGTCGGTCACGATCCTGAACGTGCCGACCAGCGACTTCGCGTCCGGCAGCATGTCGCCGTTATACTCGGGTGCAACGACGATGACGCGGTCGCCCGCTCGCTTGAACTCGTTCGGCACGATGTCGCCTACCTTCTCCGTCGTCACCGCGAACGATACGAGCGTCGGCGGCACGTCGAGATCCTCGAAACTGCCGCTCATCGAATCCTTGCCCCCTATCGCGCCGACTCCGAGGTCGAGCTGTGCCTCAAACGCGCCGAGCAGCGCCGACAGCGGCTTACCCCACCGCCTGCCGTCGTGACCGGGATGCTCGAAATACTCCTGGAACGTCAGATACACATCGTTAAACGACGCACCCGTCGCGATAAGCTTCGATATCGACTCAACGACGGCAAGATACGCGCCATGGTACGGACTCTCCTCCGTCAGGTACGGATTATATCCCCACGCCATCAGCGAGCAGTCGTCGGTGTGCCCGCACTCGACCGATATCTTCTGCACCATAGCCTGTATCGGCGTGCGCTGGTACTTGCCGCCGAACGGCATCAGCACCGTGCCCGCGCCTATCGTCGAATCGAAACGCTCCGAAAGACCGCGCTTCGACGCGATATTAAGATCGCCCGCAAGGCGCATGTAATTTTCGGTGAAACCGCCCGTCACTCTGTTGTCTGTCAGACGCGTGTGCTCGGGCATTATCGTTATGTGCTTCGGCGCGCCGTTCGACGACAAAAACTCACGGCTTATGTCGACGATAACGTCGCCGCGCCATCTCATCGTCAGTCTCGGCTCCGCTTTCACGACCGCGACAGGCACCGCGTTCAGATTGTCTTTATATGCAAGTGCCAAAAATTTATCGACATCTGTCGAAGAAACGACGACGGCCATTCTCTCCTGCGACTCGCTTATGGCAAGCTCTGTGCCGTCAAGTCCCTCATACTTCTTCGGGACCTTGTCAAGGTCGATGTCGAGCCCGTCCGCAAGCTCGCCTATCGCCACCGAAACGCCGCCCGCACCGAAATCGTTGCAGCGCTTGATGAGCCTCGACGCATCGGGATTGCGGAACAGACGCTGCAGCTTGCGCTCCTCTGGCGCGTTTCCCTTCTGCACCTCCGCGCCGCACTCCTCGACCGAATGAGCGTTATGCGCCTTCGACGAACCCGTCGCGCCGCCGATGCCGTCGCGGCCCGTCGCTCCGCCGAGCAGTATCACCACGTCGCCCGGCTCCGGCGTCTCGCGCCGCACATTCGCCTGCGGCGCCGCCGCGATAACGGCGCCTATTTCCATTCGCTTCGCCGCATAACCGGGGTGATATATCTCGTCCACTATCCCCGTCGCAAGCCCTATCTGGTTGCCGTACGACGAATAACCCGCCGCCGCCGTCGTCACTATTTTGCGCTGCGGCAGCTTGCCCGGTATCGTCTCCGACACGGGAGACGTCGGGTCGGCAGCGCCCGTGACTCTCATCGCGCCGTACACGTACGAGCGCCCCGAGAGCGGGTCGCGAATCGCGCCGCCGATGCACGTCGCCGCGCCGCCGAACGGCTCTATCTCCGTCGGGTGATTGTGTGTCTCATTCTTGAATAAAAGCAGCCACGGCTCCGTTTTGCCGTCGACGTCCACGTTTATCTTGACCGTGCACGCGTTTATCTCGTCGGACTCGTCGAGCTTATCGAGCTTGCCGTGACGCTTCAGATACGACACCGCCACCGTCGCGATGTCCATGAGGCAAATCGGCTTTTTGCGTCCGAGCTCCTCCCTCACCGCGAGATACCTGTCATACGCGCGCTGCAAAACTTCGTCGTCGAACTCGACAGCGTCTATATGCGTCAAAAACGTCGTGTGACGGCAGTGATCCGACCAGTACGTGTCTATCATGCGTATCTCCGTCAGCGTCGGATCGCGGCCTTCTTCGCCCGCGAAATAGCTGCGGCAGAACTCCGCGTCATCGGCGTCCATCGCAAGCCCGTACTCGCGCACGAATGATTCGAGCGCCGCCCTGTCCATCTTCGTGAACCCGTCGAGCACGCGCACATTCTTCGGCGTCTCATACTCGACCCGCAGCGTCTCCGGCATCGAAAGCTCCGCTTCCCTCGCCTCGACAGGGTTTATCACATACTTCTTTATCTCCGCTACCTCATGCTCCGACAGCGCGCCGTACAGCGCATACACCTTTGCGGAGCGGACGAGCGGACGCTCGCCCTGCGATATTATCTGTATGCACTGAGCCGCCGAATCAGCGCGCTGATCGAACTGACCGGGCAGATACTCGACCGCAAATACGACCGCGTCGCCGAAATCGACCGACTCCGACGCATTGTCGAGCTGCGGCTCCGAGAAAACCGTTCTCACCGCATAATCGAACAGCTCGCGCTCGAGTCCCTCCGCGTCATAGCGGTTAACGACACGCAGACCTTCGAGCGCTTCTATCCAGAGAAACGTCCTTATGTCGGACGCAAGACCTCTCGCCTCGTTGTCGAGCTCAGGCTTCTTCTCAACATATATCCTGTAAACCAAATCTTATATCCTCCCTGCCTCGAGCGCGCGTTTGCCGATGTCGTGACGGTAGTACTTGTTCGCAAATCCTATTTTCTCCACCATCCGATACGACTCACAAAGCGCATCCTCGAGCGTGTCCGCGACGGCGGTGACGCCGAGAACGCGTCCGCCCTTCGTCACGAGCACGCCGTTTTCGTTTATCGCCGCGCCCGCCACATATGTGTGCTCCGCCACATCGTCCGGTATCGTAAGCTCAAATCCGCTCTCATACGACTGCGGATAACCCGCCGATGCAGCCACGACGCACGCCGCGCAGCCCGACTTCCACTTGACCTCGCAGTCCGACAGCGTCCCGTTCGTCGTCGCCATCATAACCGTCAAAAGATCGGACTCGAGCAGCGGCAGAACGACCTGCGTCTCAGGGTCGCCGAATCGGCAGTTGTATTCGACGACGCGCGGACCGTCCGGCGTTATCATCAAACCGAAATAGAGGCAGCCGCGGAACGTCCTCCCCTCCGCGTTCATCGCCTTCATCGTCGGAATGAATATCTTCTTCATGCACTCATCCGCGACCGCATCAGTGTAATACGGATTCGGCGCGACTGTGCCCATGCCGCCGGTGTTAAGCCCCGTATCTCCGTCTCCGGCGCGCTTGTGGTCCATGCTCGACACCATCGGCACGACGACGTTTCCGTCCGTGAACGACAGAACCGACACCTCGGGACCCGTCATGAACTCCTCGATAACGACTTTCTCGCCGCTCTTGCCGAACTTGCCGTCCCTCATCATCGAGACGACCGCATCCTTCGCCTCATCGCGCGTCATGCACACGATAGCGCCCTTGCCGAGCGCGAGCCCGTCCGCCTTCACCACTATCGGTATCGGCGCATTTTCGAGATACGACAGCGCCGCGTCCATGTCGGAGAACGTCTCATACGCTGCCGTCGGAATGCCGTACTTCTTCATCAGCTCCTTCGAGAACACCTTGCTGCCCTCGATTATCGCCGCGTTCGCACGCGGACCGAAGCACGGTATGCTGCGTGCCTCGAGCGCGTCGACGCATCCGAGCACGAGCGGATCGTCCGGCGCCACTATCGCATAGTCGACGGCCTTCTCGACCGCGAACTTCACGATCCCGTCGATGTCCTTCGCCCCTATCGGCACGCACACGGCGTCGCGCGCGATGCCGCCGTTGCCGGGGAGCGCGTATATCACCTCAACGCTCTTATTTTCCTTTATCTTCTTGATTATGGCGTGCTCTCTGCCGCCGCCGCCCACAACGAGTATCTTCATCTTTCAAAATCTCCCGGTGCCGCATCAATGATGGAACAGTCTCATTCCCGTGAACGCCATCGCGATGCCGTACTTGTCGCAGCACTCGATAACGAGATCGTCTCTTATCGAGCCGCCCGGCTCGGCGATATACGAAACTCCGCTCTTCTTCGCGCGCTCGATGTTGTCCGCGAACGGGAAGAACGCGTCGGAACCGAGCGCCACGCCCGACAGCGAATCGAGATACGCGCGCTTTTCCTCACTTGTCAGCGGCTCCGGACGCGACGTGAAATACTTCTGCCAAACTCCGTCCGCCGTGACGTCCTCTTCATTCTGATTGATGTAGCCGTCGATGACGTTGTCGCGGTCGGGACGTCCGAGCTCGGGACGGAACGGCAGCGAAAGCACCTTGTCGCACTGACGCAGAAACCACGTGTCCGCCTTAGTGCCGGCGAGACGCGTACAGTGAACTCTCGACTGCTGACCCGCGCCGACGCCTATCGCCTGCCCGTCGACGGCGAAGCACACGGAATTCGACTGCGTGTACTTGAGCGTTATCAGCGACACGATGAGATCGCGCACAGCACTCTCGGGCAATACCTTGTTTGCCGTCACAACGTTTGTGAGCAGCTCCGCGCCTATCTTAAAATTGTTTCTCCCCTGCTCGAACGTGATGCCGAACACATCCTTGTGCTCGACAGGCTCCGGCACATAATCGGGATCGATCTTGACGATGTTGTACGCGCCCTTCTTCTTCGTTTTAAGAATTTCGAGCGCCTCCGGCTCATAACCCGGCGCGATTATGCCGTCCGACACCTCGCGCTTGAGCATCTTCGCCGTCGTCACATCGCACACATCGGACAGCGCGACCCAGTCGCCGAACGAGCACATTCTGTCGGTCCCGCGCGCTCTCGCATACGCGCACGCGAGCGGCGAGTCGTCGAGCCCTTCCACGTCGTCGACGAAGCACGCCTTTTTGAGCTTGTCCGAGAGCTTCGTCCCGACAGCCGCCGACGTCGGACTAACATGCTTGAACGACGTCACCGCGACCATACCGGTCGCTTCCTTTAGCTCCTTCACAAGCTGCCACGAGTTGAACGCGTCGAGAAAATTGATATACCCCGGCTTGCCGTTCATTATCTCGATAGGCAGCTCGCCGCCGTTTTTCATGAATATCTTCGCCGGCTTCTGATTCGGATTGCAGCCGTACTTAAGTTCAAATTCCTTCATTGTCCCGTCCCCCTTATTTATTCTTGTTTATGAGTCTTTCTTCCGTTTTTCCCGTTTCAAGCTCCGTGTACCGCACCCACAGCGATATTTTATTGTCCGCGTCGAGCGCGTCCCACAGCGTATTTGTGAACTCGTCGATATCGTCCGGTATCACGACACGCTCAGGCTCCCCCTGGAACGTCGGTATCGGACTGCCGTCGCACACATACGTGTGAATGAAATGACCGAGTCCCGGCAGCGGCGAATACGAGAACGTGTACCTGTTGCACGCAGACCCCACCGCGTCCGCGCTCTTGAGTATGCTCATCTCATACGAGAATCCGCCGTCGCCGAACGTCAGCGCCGCGCTTATCCTCGGCGTCAGATTCGGCGCGTCCGGCTCAAAGCATCTCTTCTCCAGCGACTGCGAAAACGTTTTTCCCGATTTGATGCCGTCGTATATCGTGTCGGTCTGGTCGCCGTTCGTCACGATAAGAACATTACCGAGCTTCCTCACCGCCGCGTATATGATGAGACTCGGGTCCTCCACCTTCGACGCGTCATACGGCTCCGTGAATATCTCACCGTTCTTCTCCGTGAAAACTCTGTTGCGGCTGTTCGCGCTGCGCCCCATAATGAAGTACGCGCTGCACGACTTTTTTCCGTCCGCGCTCATTCCCGCGACGATGCCGCGCCCGACGTACGAGTTGCCGCGTATAAGCTCGCCTATATCGTTTATCTTGTAGATGTCCATAAAAGAGGTGCTCCTTTCACATTTCCCCGCCGACTATCGCGGCGCATATTTTTTCAACTGCCTCCGGCAGTATTATCCACTCGGCCTGCTCCATGACGCGCCGCTGCAAAACCTCGGGCGTGTCGCCGTCCTCGACGTATACGGCGCGCTGCGCGATTATCGGACCGCCGTCCGGCACCTCGTTGACGAAATGCACCGTCGCGCCCGTGACCTTGACGCCGCGCGCGAGCGCTGCTTCATGCACACGGAGTCCGTAAAATCCCGCGCCGCAGAACGACGGTATGAGCGACGGATGCACGTTGATTATGCGTCCCGCATACCTCGACGTGAACCTCTCGGACAAAATCGCCATGAACCCTGCCAGCACGATGAGGTCGATGCCCCGACCGTCTATCTCGCGCATGATCGCGTCCTCGAACGCTTCCTGCGAGCCGAGCTCCTTTTTCGATACCACGACTCCGTCGATACCGGCGGCGCCCGCTCTTTCGAGCGCGTACGCGCCCGCCTTATTCGATATCACGACGTCTACGTACCCGCTCTTTATCTTGCCGCCCTTAACTGCGTCTATTATCGCCTGTAAATTCGTGCCGCCCCCCGACACAAGCACCGCGACCTTTGCCTTATCTTTCATCATCCGAACTCCCCCGTCCATACAGCCTCCGCCGCACGCCAACCCGCGCCGCTTCGACTGTATATATTATACCATGTCTGCGAGCGCGCACAGCAGTGCGAGCAGGCAGCCGTCAATAATAACTACAGTATCGAAAGGCGGACGATGCGGAGCATCGCGCGGCTTTCGGTAACACTGTGTTATTATTATACCACAAATCCGCCGATTTGTCAAGTATTTATCACATATTTATGTGTTTTTTCTTTCAACATTTCCCAAAAGTCCGAGCGCCGGCAGTATGCACGCGCCGACCGAATTGCCCGCTATAACGAGCCAGATAAACAGCGCCGCCTTCGCCGACACTATCCCCGACGCGGCAAAATAGAACATGTCCGCGATCGAATGCTCGAACCCCGCAAGAATGAACACGGGAATGCAGAACAGTATCCCCACAACAGTCCCGCGCTCGCGGAACACACTGACGGCTATGTACATCAAAACGCCGCAGAATATGCCGCGCACGAACGTCGAAAAGATCGCCTGCGTCAGCTTGCCCTCGCACAAAGTCTGCGCCGCATCGCCTATCGACGGCATCGCAAAGCGAATGAGATACCCGCACAGGATCGTCCCTATCGCGTTGCCGAACAGCGCGAGCAAAAGCTCGGACACGTCCGCCTTTTTGTGCTTTTCTACGATGTAACCGACCTTGCCCGTAAACAGCGCGTACCCCTTATAGCATATCGACAGAAGCGCGACCGTGAAAAGAAGCGCGCCCGCGTATCTGTTGTCGCACGCGAGAAAGACCGCGCCGCCTATCGAGATCATTATCCCCGCCGATATGCCCGACGCTGTGCCTTTTATCACCATATCTTTATCTTTTCGCCGTCGTCGCCGGCCTTTACTATCTCGCCGATGACGTACGCATCGACGCCGTGACCGGCAAGCACCGATATCGCCTTGTCGACGTCGTCCTTGCCGACGACGACGCTCATACCGACGCCCATATTGTACGTGTTATACATGTCGCGCTCCGAGATCCCGCCGCGCTTCATGATCAGATCGAATATCGGCAGCACACGCACCGACGCGCGCTCGATACTTGCACACAGGCCGTCCGGGATCGAGCGCGGGATATTTTCGTAGAATCCGCCGCCAGTGATGTGCGATATACCCTTGACCTCGACTTTTTCGATCAAGTCAAGCACGGGCTTCACATATATCTTCGTCGGCGTCAAAAGCGTCTCGCCAATCGACTTGCCGCCGAGTTCGCCCGTCGGCGACGTTATGTCCGCATGCTCCACATCGAACACGCGGCGCACGAGCGAGAACCCGTTCGAGTGAACGCCCGACGACGGCAGCGCTACTACGACGTCGCCCGCACGCATTTTGCCGTTGTCTATTATCTTTTCCTTGTCGACGATGCCCGTGCAGTATCCGGCGAGGTCGTACTCATTCTCCGGCATAAGACCGGGATGCTCCGCCGTCTCGCCGCCGATGAGCGCCATTCCCGCGTCGATGCACCCGTCGCACACGCCCTTCACTATCTCAGCTATCCGCTCCGGCACGTTTTTGCCGCACGCGATGTAATCGAGGAAGAACAGCGGCTTCGCGCCGCAGCAGATGATGTCGTTGCAGCACATAGCGACGCAGTCGATGCCGACCGTGTCGTGCTTATCGAGCAAAAACGCCAGCTTCAGCTTCGTTCCGACGCCGTCCGTGCCGGACACGAGCACGGGCTCCTTCATCCCCGAAAGATCGGGCGCGAAAAGACCGCCGAACCCGCCGACGTCGGACACACAGCCCGCCGTCTCCGTACGCTTTATGTGCTCGCGCATAAGCTCCACCGACCGATATCCCGCAACGATATCGACGCCCGCGGCAGCATACGCCTCGGATTTAGAATTGAGATTCATATGATAGCGGGGGAAGAAACTTTTGGAAAAGTTTCTTCCCCCGGACCCCCTTCTTCAAAACTTTTTATGATTTGGGTTTAGATTGGGCATTGCAAGAGATACGGGGGAAAGATAAATTTTACGAAAATCGATAAATAACACTTGACAAACGAATATTAGTATGGTATA